>NZ_JAJAFX010000005.1:0-125695 GCF_025384845.1 Photorhabdus temperata
GCTAACTTCAATGCAAAGCTTACGTAATGAGTTTCTGGATTTACGCGGAGCATACGGAAAGGCCGTTCTCTGGTCTCGCTCCTACTTTGCGGGTTCATGCGGTGGAGCACCGCTGGAAGTGGTGAAACAATACATTCAACATCAGCGTGGCTGATGATCCTACGGGCTTTTCAAGCCCGTCCAAATTCCCCTCCCGCCTGATGTCGGCGGGAGTACCCTTTGGAGGTAAAGATGGATTTCATGGTAAATTAATGCCAGCAAGTTTTAACGCGTATTTCCTTTATCTGGCATTTTCAAAAATATGTCTTTGGCTATGCAGCACTATCTGATGACTAATTATTAAGTTATGTAAATTATGGCAAAAAAACCACAACGGCAATCTATGGGACAAATCCGCATTATTGGTGGAAAATGGCGAGGCCGGAAATTACCTGTACCGGACAGCCCCGGGTTACGCCCAACCACCGATCGCGTCAGAGAAACCCTGTTTAACTGGCTGGCTCCGGTTATTCAGGAAGCACGCTGCCTGGATTGCTATGCAGGAAGCGGAGCGCTTGGATTAGAAGCACTTTCCCGTTATGCAGCACAGGCTACACTTATCGAATATGAACGTAATGTAGCAAAACAACTTTCCACGAATTTGGCTCTGCTCGGCGCTCAAAATGCCGAAGTCATTAACAACAGTGCGTTAAACTATTTATCTCCACCGGGAACACCCTATAATGTCGTTTTCCTTGATCCACCTTTCCGTAAAGGAATGCTTGCCGAAACAATAAAATTGTTGGAAGAACAGAATTGGCTGTCAGATGAAAGCTGGATTTATGTTGAGGCTGAATCTGAATCAGCGGCGACGGATGTGCCTGTTAACTGGCAACTTCATCGCGAAAAAATTGCCGGGCAAGTGGCATACCGGCTCTATATCCGCTATTTACCCGCATAATTATTATCTTGGAGCACACTCTGATGTTTATTCAACTGGGCAAACTGTTAATGATCTGTGTTTGGGGATTTTTGGTATTGAACTTAATCCACCCATTTCCCAAGCCGTTGAAGTATTTTATGGATGTCGCCATGATTTTCATGGTGGTAATGCATGCATTTCAAATGCTGCTTTTGAAAACGGGTCAACCCAAAGACCAAAAACTCTCTGGCCTGATGCAAACCAAAATTTTCTTTTTTGGTGTTTTTGAACTGTTGTCAATGCAGAAAAAACAGCTAAAAAAATAAACCAATTAGCGGGAAATGCTCACTTGTAGTCACAAGCAAACTGGAGAAAACGAAATAAGCATAATAGATGCCACCATTCGTTTATAGCCACCCGCTTATCTTAATTCTGCGTTGGAAGAGATCCTTAGTGTGTTTACCTGAGCGATAATTTCAGGCTAAACACATAAAGATAAATAATCATTGAAGACAAAATAATGAGTGAATATGACATTATTTGCCATCCAAAAATTTCCGTAAGATATGCAACCACCGGAAAAAGTATCAAAACGATTAAGCGTGCAAATGTCGATAATAAAGAGTCAAATGTTGACCTCAAACTGGCATCAAAATAGCCATGATAAACGGCTCTCAGCCCCATTGTTAGATATTGATTACTACCAAACATAAAAATTAAGGCTACAGGTATTAAGTATGGATAACTCTCCCCGCCTAACAGGCATATTCCTGTGGAAACAAACATCAAAAGTAAGCCAAACCAAATCAGTTTTCTATTGTCACTGATTTTACTGATGATCCATCCTGCGACAGATTGAGACATAAGAATAAAAACAAATAATATTCCATATGACAAAGAACCTTTAACTCCACCAGAAAACCCATAAAAAGCATAAGGTTGCCAATATTGGAGTAATATTTGAAAATACACTATATTTGAAACAACAGCGAAAAATACGAATAAGAAGTCTTTACTCCCTTTAATTAAAAGAGAATATATCTCCTTTATATCATTCATTAACCCTGATTTTTTCCCATTGACTAATTTAACCTTTGATTCAGGAAGAAAAAAGGAAAAAAACATCAATATAAAACTACCTGTTCCAGCAAGAATCCATATCCATCGTGAACCTACATCACCTATTGCAGCGCCAATCATAGCGGCAATAGCCATAGACATATAATGATATTTACCGTTAATTCCCAGTATCCGATGAGTGTCTTTACCACCCTCTGATTTATATACATCAATCAAGTATGAATTATATGTTCCACCTATTATCGTCAAAGAAATTGCGTTAAAAAATTCGGCCAGATAAAAACCATATAAATGGGATGAAACCCCCGTTAAAACAAGCCAAGCTCCACCAAAGAAGACAGAAAGAGATATCGCATATTTCCGGCTGATCCTATCAGCAAGATAAGACGTTGGTATATCCAATATAAAAAAAACGCAGGCCTGCATGGTCTTCATTAAACCAAGATCGACAATAGATACGCCTTTGCTTAAAAGATAAATCGATGAAGTAGCGCCAATAAGCATCCTCAAAGAATTAAAAATAACAGAATATGTTATTATTATTTTGGTTGAAGACCACATATATTACACCTTTCATTTTTAGGTATTTCTTGTGTTTCTATTTTTATTTTACGAGAGTGAATTCCAATTCTTCTATTCTTGCTAAGTATTTCACCATACCCACCTAAGAATTTCATAACATCCCCAAAAGCATATGAAGCAGCTACCCCATTGACACTGGGGAAAGTAGCAGCTTTGAAATCAGAATTTATTGTTGCCAAATTATCTTGTAGTTCATCATCACAGGCGTAATCAGGCACTACCTTAGAACAACTGAAACAAGCTGTTTCTCCTGGAATGACAAAAGGACCTATAACAGATATGTCATTTATATACCCAACGTTTAAATAAGGTTGTTTTTTTTCAAAACAATAATCATTAACCCAATTAATAAGTTCAAATGGAGTATCAGCGGATACAATAAAAAGGTCAGATTTTTCTATTTTAGACAAATCATCCTTATGTTTTATCTCTAAATTCACCTTCTTTACATTTAGCTCTGAATTTCTTTTTAATAACTCTCTTTCTAATATGTCAATTTTAAGAAAATTAACATCTTTTTCCGAAAATAAGACTTGCCGAGTTAAATTACTTATCTCAATTATATCACTATCAACTATAGATATAGTACCAACTCCAGAGGTCGCCAAAAGATATGAAATATGATTCCCTATCCCCCCACATCCTATAATGGTAACTTTTGATTTACTTATTTTTTCCTGAACTTCTTTAGAGTTAGCACCTAAGTAATGATAATAGAGTACGTTTCTACTATACCTATCATCAGAGTTAAAATATGAAAAACTCATCAGTGAATTTTTCTCCCTAAAAAGAGAAAGGGAGAAATTTATATCATCCTCACTTACACCACTAACGTTATTCTTTATGTATTCATAGAGGTTATCACTATCCGTTTCTCTTTTTAAAAAAGAAGCGATTTTAACTAAAGATTCAAATCGCTTCTTCTGTGGTATGAGTACTTGATTAGAACCTACGCCAAAAATCCCACCAGATTCAAACCTTCCAGCTTGAATATATCTAGCAATCTTAACCATAACCCCCCCTCTATTTATATGTTCGGTACTATGCCGTAGAAATAATCTTCTACGGCATAAGACATAATCATTATTGACGCAATTAGTTAGAAGCTATACTGATCATTTTTCCCCTCCCGAAACAAGAATGTTGATAAATATCATTAACAAATTCACAACAATTCACTTATTTCACATAATAAAAAATAAGTCAATAAAAATATTATCAAGGATAATAACTATAACTGTATTTACCTTTTCAACGTAAAAATACACTCACAAAAGAGCTTTGCATCATGAAGCCGATATTGCAGATGAAAATCAGTGTCAACACTTAGTCGCACAATTTACCAATTTATTTTCTCTTTTTTGTTTGACTCTGGAGTGGGCTCCAAAGTGTAGAGTTTAGTCATTATCGTTGAATTGACTCTTCCAAGGGGGAGCCCATGCACTCAAATAAAAATAATACTCACCAACATCGCCACCAGCATGGAAGCTGTTGTGGTTCTACTGCCTGCACAACTCAGGCAAAAACTGTTAGTGAGCATTTACATAATGAACATGATGAGTCTTATTCACATGAGCACAACCATTTCCATGATGTACAAGAGACACAAGCTCCTGAGCTTGTGGCAAACCAACGTTTTAGTTGGATTGTTAATGGCATGGATTGCCCAAGCTGTGCTCGCAAGATTGAAACGGCAGTCAGTAAAATTCCAGAAGTGAAGCAAGCCAAGGTTCTATTTGCAACTGAAAAACTGGTCGTGGATGCCGATACAGATATACGTTCGGCAGTTATCCAAGCCGTTAATCAGGCTGGATTTAACCTACACAACCCAGATTCAAATCAGAAGACGCTAAAAAGCAGTCGCTGGAAAGAATTTGCACCGATCATCATTCTTTCACTTATGATGCTGACAAGTTGGGGAGTCTCTAATGTCAATGCCCCACTTGGCCGCATTGCTTTTATTATCACTACCGTAATTGGATTGGTGCCTATTGTCAGCAAAGCCTGGCAGCTAATACGGTCAGGCACACCATTCGCTATTGAAACACTGATGAGCGTTGCAGCAATCGGTGCGCTATTTATTGATGCCACCGCCGAAGCAGCAATGGTTCTGCTGCTGTTTATGCTTGGTGAAATGCTGGAATCCTACGCCGCCGGCCGTGCACGTCGGGGGGTAAGTGCATTGATGGCATTGGTCCCGGAAGAAGCGCTGCTGGTAAGAAATGGTGAGAAAAAAACTGTCCCGGTCGCAGATCTACGCCCCGGAGATGTTATTGAGGTTGCACCAGGTGGGCGTTTACCGACTGATGCTGAATTACTCAGTTCATTCGCCAGCTTTGATGAAAGTGCTCTGACAGGTGAATCCATTCCCATTGAACGAATGCAGGGAGAAAAAGTCCCGGCGGGTTGTCTGTCTGTGGATCGTTCAGTACAGATGAAAGTGCTGTCCGAACAGGGTAACAACGCCATTGACCGCATCCTGCAAATGATTGAAGAAGCAGAAGAACGCCGCGCACCAATTGAGCGCTTTATTGATCGTTTCAGCCGGATTTACACGCCGCTAATTATGCTATTCTCTGCGTTGGTTATTATCATTCCACCCACTGTATTCAGCCAACCGTGGGAAACCTGGATTTACCGTGGTCTTACTTTACTTCTGATTGGCTGTCCTTGTGCTCTGGTGATTTCCACACCAGCCGCAATCACCTCAGCACTTGCAGCCGCAACCCGCCGGGGTGCACTGATTAAAGGTGGTGCAGCACTCGAACAACTGGGCCGAATCACAACTATCGCCTTTGATAAGACTGGTACACTGACAGCCGGTAAACCACAAGTCACTGATGTACAACCAGTAGAAAATATCAACGAATCTCAGCTATTAGCACTGGCCTCCGCAGTAGAAAGTGGCTCCCATCACCCACTAGCCAAAGCTATCCTGCAACATACGGAAAGTAAAAACGTTAATGTTACTGAAGCTGATCATCGTAAAGCGCTGGCAGGTATCGGTGTTGAAGGTCAGTTAGACGGCAAACGCATTCTAGTCAGTGCGCCCGGAAAACTGCCAGAGAGCACTTTATCCGATCATTGGAAACAGAAAATTGCTCAATTGGAAGATCACGGTAAAACCGTTGTTGCCGTGATGCATGATGGGCAATTTACCGGCCTTATCGCTATGCAGGATACATTGCGTCAGGATGCGATAGATGCCATTCGTTTACTGAAAGATCAGGGTATAAAATCAGTGATGCTGACAGGTGATAACCCGCGTGCTGCGACCGCAATTGCAGGTCAGTTAGGAATAGATTTCCGCGCTGGATTAATGCCGGAAGATAAAGTCAAAGCTGTTATGAAGCTGAATAAAGATCACAGCACAATGATGGTCGGTGACGGCATTAATGACGCACCTGCAATGAAAGCTTCCAGTATCGGTGTGGCAATGGGAAGTGGTACTGATGTTGCGCTGGAAACCGCAGATGCAGCATTGACTCACAACCGTCTGACCGGTTTGTCAGAAATAATCGCCCTTTCTCGTGCCACTCACAATAATATCCGCCAGAACATTGCTATTGCTCTGGGGTTAAAAGGGATTTTCCTTGTCACCAGTCTGTTGGGTATTACTGGCCTGTGGATGGCAGTACTGGCGGATTCTGGCGCTACCGCCCTTGTGACTGCAAACGCTGTCAGGCTACTGAGAATTAAAACAAAATAATGAAATCTGTTTAGCTATACAGTGAGTGATTTCTGTAATATCAATAAGGATATGGGTCTTCTTCCAAAGGTCGACCCATATCCTGTACTAATAAAACCTACCCCTGCAAGAACGTATTTGTTTTGATGTTGTCTATAACGCCACGCTTTGTTTGAATAATTCACACAATAGAAATCCCCTTTTATATCTATAGGTATGTTCAGAGTTGACTCTCTTTTTTCCGCACCAGATAGCGATAAGGTGTCTGTTCCGTTTCTTGCGCAACAAGCTGGTGTTCCATAAAACGGCAGAAACCAGGAATATCACGTGTGGTTGCCGGATCATCAGCAAGAATTAATAACATTTGCCCTGCTTCCATATGACGTACAGTTTTCCGTACCATCATCACAGGTTCAGGACAACGAAGTCCTTGTGTATCAAGAGTCTTATCTGGATTGGCAAAAACATCTGGCATAACTATCTCTGTAATTTCAGGCAATTTATGACGGTGGATTATATTATAAAAAAGCTATCAAAAATTAACTTTACAGGCAGACATTTTGATTTTTCAGGCAACAGACGTATCATACGAAGCGCCGTCAGCTAAAGCGGCAGCTATTTCATTGGGTTCCCTCACCCCATTATCCAAAAAGGTACAATATGCTTTTATTCACCACAACTACGCGGCAGCGAACTACTGCTTTGATTTGGCTTTCGTTATTTCATATCCTGGTTATTATTTCCAGTAATTATCTGGTGCAATTACCTGTCTCTATTTTTGGTTTTCATACCACCTGGGGAGCTTTTACTTTCCCATTTATCTTTCTTGCAACAGATTTGACTGTTCGTATCTACGGCGCACCACTGGCAAGGCAAATCATCACTACTGTTATGATCCCTGCATTACTGATCTCTTATATTATTTCAGCTCTCTTCTTCCAGGGAACGTGGCAAAAGTTTACAGCGCTGTCTGAATTCAATCTATTTGTTGCCCGTATCGCTTGTGCCAGCTTTATGGCCTATTCACTTGGGCAAATACTGGATGTATACGTCTTTAACCGCCTGCGCCAAAAACGTAACTGGTGGGTCGCTCCCGCTGCCGCTATGTTCTTTGGCAATCTGCTTGATACCTTGGTCTTCTTCTTTATCGCCTTCTACCGCAGTACCGATGCCTTCATGGCCGCTAACTGGGTCGAGATTGGGTTAGTGGATTACTGTTTTAAACTATTAATATGCTTGCTCTTTTTCCTGCCAGCTTACGGCATTTCACTGAACCTGATTCTGAAATATTTTTTCGCTTACCCGGCTGGCAATGCTCATATCCAGATTCGCTGATTTTCATCTGCCCGGCAGATACCGGGCATAGATCAAAAAAATGCATATTTCCCGCGATAAAACGGGTATAACAACTTTATTTATCCATAATCAACCATTACTTTTTATCATACGGTGTCAGTCTGTTAAGTAATTAAGTACTTTTTTCATCCGAAGCCAATTTTCTGGTCTGTCACATTCTGCTCCCTGTTTGTCAGGAAAATCTATACGGCAAACAGACATTGAGTTTCCACAAAAGGAGTATTTTTATGCTGAAAGTTATTCAATCCCCAGCCAAATATATTCAGGGACCTGATGCCCTGCGTCATATTGGTAAATACACAAAAACCATCGCCGACCATGTTTTTGTTATTATCGGTAACTCTGCTATGAAATTAGTGGGAGATACTGTTCATAGCAGCCTGGAAGAATCTGATGTTACCAGCCATTTCGAAGTGTTTGGCGGTGAATGTAGCCGTAATGAAATTCAGCGCCTGTCTGACATGCTTAAAAAGCACGAATGCCAGGCTGTTATTGGTATCGGTGGCGGTAAAGTACAAGATACAGCAAAAGCAGTTGCTCACGAATCCAAATTACCTCTTCTGATTGCACCAACTATCGCCTCTACTAACGCCCCAACCAGTGCTCTCTCTGTTGTTTATACCGATGACGGCGAATATGAGGATTATCTGTTTTTCCCAACCAACCCAGACATTATACTGATTGATACCAGTATTATTGCTAAAGCCCCAACCCGCTTCCTGATTGCCGGAATTGGCGATGCACTGGCAACTTACTTCGAAGCACGCGTCTGTCATGCCGGCCATAAGCCTAGAATGACAGGTGGTGGAATATCCCGCATAGCGATGGCTCTTTCCCATCTCTGTTACGAAACTTTATTGGAAGAAGGTTATAAAGCAAAACTGGCTGTTGAGGTAGGAGTCAGTACACCCGCGGTGGAAAATGTTATCGAAGCCATTACTTATTTAAGTGGCCTAGGCTTTGAAAATACGGGTGTCGCTGGCGCTCATTCCGTACACAACGGCTTTACCGTATTGGAAGAATGCCACCATATGTATCACGGCGAAAAAGTCGCTTTCGGGGTATTGGTTCAGCTAGTGCTGGAAAATAGCCCAAATGAAGAATTGGATACTTTACTTGATTTCTGCGTGCAGATCGGTCTACCGATTACGTTAGATCAACTTGGCGTGAAAGACGGTGAA
Organism: Photorhabdus temperata; assembly: GCF_025384845.1. NCBI lineage: Bacteria > Pseudomonadati > Pseudomonadota > Gammaproteobacteria > Enterobacterales > Morganellaceae > Photorhabdus > Photorhabdus temperata. Next base: position 8,789 of record NZ_JAJAFX010000005.1, read on the forward strand.
AAACTGAAAGAGAAAGTGATGGCAGTGGCGGAAGCCAGTTGTGCTGAAGGCGAAACCATTCACAACATGCCTTTTGAAGTGACACCGGAAAAAGTGTATGCCGCTATTCTTACTGCTGACCGGATGGGGCGCGACTGGCTGTATTAAACCAGAAAAGAGCGGGGAAACGTCCCGCTCTTACTTTTTGTTCGGACAAAATGATTATCGGAGTGGGTGAAGCATTGGCAGAAGTCGGTGAAGGACAAATCGTTTACGCTAATGCCGCTCGTAGCGAAGTGAAAATAAATTGACTGGTTTTTTGGACTACAACAAAATGCACTGACCAAAGTCAGTGCGTCAAGATAGACAAGTGCGTCGGCGTTATTCAGGCCAAAAATTCTCATCCATTATTTGCTCAAACGTCCAAGGACAAGTTTCAGGGAATACACTGCGTCTAATATTAGTCTCCCTCTCTGCGGCAATAATGGCATCACCATAAGCATCAGAGAAAATTTCGCTGAGTTCTGACTTTAAGCTAGGATTTTTTTTAAGGCGGCGAGCTATTTTCCTTCGCTGCTCTTCAATCGTCAGTTTCCAGCTTCGACCTTGCCATTCGGATTGGAATTGCCATTTTAGAAGGTGAAGAAACAGCACCTCAAGACGAGATTCCAGCTCGTTTCTTTGGCTATTTCCCATACTTTCTATTTCCTCCGAAAGGTTTTTCATGTCCAATTGGCTCAAGTTGCCGGAACGAAGCAAACTTGCCTGCTCCTGCGTCCAGCCATAAAAGTCACTGTCATAACGTGTTGTCATGATTCCTCCATTGGCATATCAGCTATACAATTGTACAGCTGATTAGTCTGTCAAATTACAGCCACATCGTCAAAGCCGTATATCATCGTTAAAATCGATTAACGGCTCATTTCCTATGATGACATCCATTTCTTTAGTCACAGGAAAACTGCCCCATCATGAATAACCGCTTTCCAACCAGATTACCTGGCTAATAATGCTCTTATCCTAAATAGAATATGTACAAAAACTGGTTTTTTGTTTGATAAAGAACAAAAACGAACTAAAAACGCTCACCAATAATTAAGTAAAGCTCGTTATTGTGACGGTAGTCACAATTTCATTGGTAAAGTACGTTTTAAAAAGTTAACAAATCACTCAAAATTATCGCTAGGGCAAAACGATTTTAACAACTGAGTCTTGTCTCACAGATAGGTTGGGTTATTTCGACTATCATAATTTTCGTTATGGAAAATAATCACTTACAAAACCTCTCACTTTTCCATCCGGTGGCATTAGTCAACCGGTGAGTTGTTCACATAACCAAAAAAGCCATCGGAGGCAAAATATGTTAAGTATTTTCAAGCCGGCGCTTCATAAGCCCCGACTGCCAACAAAACAGATAGATCCACTCTATCGCCGCCTACGCTGGCAAATTTTTATGGGGATTTTCCTTGGTTATGCCGCTTACTATTTGGTGAGAAAGAACTTTGCACTCGCAATGCCTTATCTGGTTGAACAAGGTTTTTCCAAAGGTGATCTTGGTTTCGCGCTATCAGGGATCTCTATCGCATACGGCTTCTCCAAATTCATCATGGGCTCCATATCCGACCGTTCTAACCCGCGGGTCTTTTTACCTGCTGGTCTGATTCTCGCGGCGGCTGTCATGCTGTTTATGGGCTTCGTTCCTTGGGCGACTTCCAGTATCGCGGTTATGTTTGTGCTGCTGTTCATGTGTGGTTGGTTCCAAGGTATGGGTTGGCCTCCCTGCGGCCGTACTATGGTGCACTGGTGGTCACAGAAAGAACGAGGCGGGATCGTCTCCGTCTGGAACTGTGCGCATAATGTCGGTGGTGGTTTACCTCCATTGTTATTCCTGCTGGGCATGGCGTGGTTTAATGACTGGAAAGCCGCCCTTTATATGCCGGCTTTCGCCGCAATTCTCGTCGCACTGATCGCTTTTGCCTTAATGCGTGACACACCACAATCCTGCGGCTTGCCATCAATTGAAGAGCATAAAAACGACTACCCATCTGATTACACAGAGAAAAACGAAGAAGAATTAACAGCTAAGCAGATTTTCATGCAGTATGTATTACCGAACAAACTACTGTGGATGGTCGCTATGGCTAACGTGTTCGTTTATCTGCTGCGTTACGGTGTTCTTGATTGGTCACCAACCTATCTGCGTGAGGTCAAGCATTTCACACTGGATAAATCTTCATGGGCTTACTTCCTGTACGAATATGCCGGTATCCCAGGTACATTACTGTGTGGCTGGATGTCAGACAAAGTATTTAAAGGTAACCGTGGTGCAACAGGCGTATTCTTTATGACATTAGTTACTATCGCAACTGTCGTATTCTGGATGAACCCAGCCGGTAATCCAACTGTAGACATGGCTTGTATGTTGATTATCGGCTTCCTTATCTACGGCCCAGTTATGCTGACAGGTCTGCATGCTCTTGAGCTGGCGCCGAAGAAAGCGGCTGGTACAGCCGCCGGCTTCACCGGCTTATTTGGTTACTTAGGTGGCTCCGTTGCGGCAAGTGCTATCGTCGGCTACACCGTTGACTTCTTCGGCTGGGACAGCGGTTTTATGGTGATGATTGGCGGTAGTATCCTGGCCGTTATTCTATTACTGATTGTCATGATCACAGAAAACAAACATAAACAGGAATTGGCCCGTCAGTATGGCTAATCATTATCACTAAACTGTGATATACCACTAATAATATCAATTAAGCCGCGGCATTATTTATACTGCGGCTTTTTTCAATGTTTAAACTAAGAGATTATACCAGTAGGCGTTATTCATATAACAAGACAAACAGCTTAATAGGATTGATTTTTATCTCATCGTTAAAACGGAGAAAAAACACATATGCAAACTCCAATCAAAACAATGGTAGTGGGCATTATCTTAGCATCATCTATGTCGAGCATCGCTCAGACAACAGATAAGATTGTTATCGCCCATCGAGGCGCAAGCGGATATTTGCCTGAACACACCCTGCCAGCTAAAGCTATGGCTTATGCCGAAGGTGCCGATTATCTGGAACAAGACCTGGTTATGACTAAAGATAACGAGCTGGTGGTATTACATGATCATTACCTTGATCGAGTGACTGACGTTGCGAATAAGTTTCCCGACCGAGCCCGTCAGGACGGGCGCTACTATGCCATCGACTTTACCTTGCCTGAAATCAAGTCACTAAAATTCACGGAAGGTTTCGATATTAAAAATCACAAACAGGAACAGAACTTCTCTGGCCGTTTCCCAATGTGGAAATCTGATTTCCGTATCCACACTTTTCAGGAAGAGATTGAGTTTGTTCAAGGGTTGAATAAATCAACAGGTAAAAATATCGGCATCTACCCTGAAATCAAAGCCCCGTGGTTCCACCAGCAAGAAGGCAAAGATATTTCCACTCAGGTGCTGACGGTGTTGAAAGAATATGGTTACACCAAGAAAAGCGATAAAATTTATCTGCAATGTTTTGATACCAACGAACTCAAACGCATTAAAAACGAGCTGGAACCTAAGCTGGGCATGGATTTGAAACTGGTTCAACTTATCGCCTATACCAACTGGAATGAAACCTATGAAAAGCATCCAAACGGCAAATGGGTAAATTACAGCTACGATTGGATGTTCAAACCGGGTGCAATGAAAGAAGTGGCACAGTATGCCGATGGCATTGGCCCTGATTACCATATGATTGTGTCGGAAGATTCCACACCAACCAATATTAAGTTAACCGGTATGGTGAAAGATGCTCACGCTAATAATATGGAAGTCCATCCATACACCATTCGGGTTGATGCACTGCCTAAATATGCCACCAACGGCGATCAACTTTTCGATATTATTTACAATCAAGCGGGTGTAGACGGCGTATTTACCGATTTTCCTGATTTGGGTGTGAAATTCCTGCAAAAACAGCATCAACATAAGTGAGATGCAAACAGGGCACCTTAATCAGCGCCCTGTTGTTTTATGCCTTGCTTACCGAAAAAGCAATGACATCACTGAGCTTTTCTGCGCCTAAAGCCAGCATCACCAAACGATCAACACCAAGTGCCACACCGGCGCACTCAGGTATCCCCTGTTTCAGCGCGCCAATCAGGTTTTCATCAATCGGCCGGACAGGTAAACCCAGTTCCGCACGTTTACGGTTATCCTGCTCAAAACGCTGACGTTGTTCATCACCATCAGTGAGCTCACGGAAACCATTTGCCAGTTCAACACCGTTGAAATAGACTTCAAAACGCTCTGCAACCCGATGATCTTCTTTACTGATTTCCGCCAGAGAAGCCTGAGAAGCGGGAAAGTGGTAGATAAAAGTTGGCCTTTCAATACCAATATGCGGCTCAACACCGACGGTAAACAAAAGCTGCAACAAGATATCCCGATCTTCCTCTGTATCAGCAATATTGCTCAGATCCAGTTTAGCGGCGACTTCACGCAATTTTTCTTTCTCTGCGGACAACGGATCAATATCCAGATAACGCAGAAAAGCCTGCTGATAAGAGAGTGATTCTGCACTTTCGCAGTCCAGAATCTGCTGAAGTAAGTCATCAACCTCATTTATCAGACGATACATATCATAGTGAGGCCGATACCATTCCAGCATAGTAAATTCAGGATTATGATAACGACCCGCTTCTTCGTTACGGAAGCAGCGGCTGATCTGATAAATAGGGCCACTTCCTGCCGCCAGCAGGCGTTTCATGTGAAATTCCGCACTTGTCATCAGATATAGAGTCATGCCATCTGCGGCACCTGGACCAACAAACTCTGTCTGAAAAGAAAACAATTGAATATCAGTCACTGTAGACTGACCCATTGCAGGAGTTTCAACTTCCAGTACCCCGCGTTCTGCGAAAAAGCGCCGTATTTCTGCTAAAACAGTCGCCCGTTTCAACAAGTTGGCGACGGGTGCACTTGGCTGCCAGTTTGCTGTTTCGCTCATGTAAATGACTCCAAAATAAAACAAAACATGCAGTCTACCTGCATCACACATATCAGACAAATGATTACCGTCTGATCATCCCGGAATGGCTGAGCTTACCTTGCATCAAGACTACAATCGGATGTGCCATTATTATCTATACCCTTCATCTTTCAAGTTGCTGCTTTGTTGGCGGCTTTCACTTACCCCAGTCACAGAGTTATCTATGCTCCTGGGGAGGCGTTCACTTGCCGCCGCGCTGCAACTTGAAATCTATTGGGTATATCTGCCGAAATATTACCGTCAGATAAATACTAAGATAGTGGTCGATTTTACCTGATCACAGCAAAACAAATATCACTATTTACTCTAAAAGAGTTATCAATTTAAATTGACAAAACACGTCTATATCGGTCTTATCCGGCTTAATATAATTAATACCGCTTATATTGATCCGGCTCAAATAGAGTCCATTGTCTGCTTGCAATGCGATAGTGTGATCTGGTAGTGCCATCATATCCTCCTGTTTAAATACATTTAATTTCTTAAATTAATTATTCATAGAATACCATTTAAATACCATTACCACTTTCTATGCTTGTAAAAAAGTCTCCTTTATTGAATATATACTATTGTCGTTAAACAATAAAACATATTTTCTCTTTATTCTGAATGATAGATTAAATTATCACTCGCATTTATTAAACAACCTGAGGGAATTATCATATTTAAATCAAAAAAATAAGATACTATAATAAAAGTGAAAAATTATTTAAGCTAATTAATTATAATATTATCAATAACATTAAGAACACATTATTCATCTGTTATTTTTAAACAGGTGGTTTTTCTTTTATCTGATATTAAATTAACAATCTTATATTTTAGAAAAAAATAGTGCTCAGTTTTACCTGACCACTATGAAAATACTCAAGTAAAGATCATTATTTATGGAAGGAACACTTTAAAGTGGCAATTCGCGTCTACATTAACCTTGTCAACCTTAATATAATTAATACCGTTCTGAACGCTCAGACTTAAATATTTCTTGTTATCTGCGCGTAGAGCTATTTTATTAACTCCAACATCCTCTACCGTAAATTTACAATAAACATCAGGACAGGTTTTAGACGCTTCAATATAATCACCACTAACTCGACTAATCCGGCTCAAATAAAGACCATTATCAGAAATAAGCTCTACCGTATTGGTATCAATCTGTTTTAATTTAAATTTTGAACGTATACTAATAACAGATTCAGAAGCTTGAATGTAATTAACTCCCCCCTGGCTTACTAGACTCCAATAGAGATGATTATTTGCCTGTAATGCAATGATAAATGCCATATTACCCCCATTTAAATATATTTAAATTCATAAATTAAATTGTATCAACCATGAATACATTATTTAAACATCAGTTATCACCATACCTGTTAAAATAAAACACCACTTACAAGTATAGATCAAAAAAAAATAAAAATTCAAACCATGACCAAATATTAGTTTTGAGTGATAGATTATTTAAAATTTAATTATAACAATCATTTATTGAATAAATTGAAATAATTTTTTATTTAAATTAAACGACCATAAATTATAAATAAAACAAACATTTAAAATTATCAATTGCAACATTATCAAAATAAAATTTCTAAATATTATTGTATTTAAGTAGTTTCTGATATCAGCAAAAACAACCGAAAAATCAAATTCACATTGTATAACCTTGATGCTTAGTTCCATAATGAGCCCTCCTATTCTCCCTAGATAGTAACGCTATCGATTAATGCCAAATAAAGTCACTAATTCCTGATCCAGATCAAGTTTTAGTGATCAAATCCAACAAAACACCCTTTCATATCAAATCTCCCTCATTTGCAATTCGCTATACTTAATCCCATGCAAAAAGTAACAAATAGCTATCCCTAATCGTTAAAGCATCGGATTTTACCTACAGAATCCAGCTATATGAGAAACAATAACAACAACATTTAGGAAAGTTACGACGCTTTTACTTACGGACTCATTTCACTTGAACAATGGAGAAGCACAGTGCAAACCTTTAATGCCGATCTTGCTATCATCGGAGCCGGGGGAGCGGGTCTACGTGCCGCAATTGCCGCAGCTGAGGCCAATCCTCAAATGAAGATTGCTTTGATCTCAAAAGTCTACCCAATGCGTAGCCACACGGTGGCAGCAGAAGGCGGATCAGCCGCAGTCACTCAAGCTCACGACTCCTACAATTTCCATTTCAATGACACTGTATCCGGTGGTGACTGGCTGTGTGAACAAGATGTTGTTGAATACTTTGTCGAACATTGCCCGACAGAAATGATCCAACTGGAGCAATGGGGCTGTCCGTGGAGCCGTAGAGACGATGGCTCCGTCAACGTGCGTCGTTTCGGTGGTATGAAGATAGAACGCACTTGGTTCGCTGCGGATAAAACCGGCTTCCATATGCTGCATACCCTATTCCAGACCTCTCTGAAATACCCCCAAATCCAACGTTTTGATGAACATTTTGTCCTCGACATTTTGGTAGATGAAGGTCAGGCACGTGGCTTGGTTGCACTGAATATGATGGAAGGCACCAAAATTCAGATTCGGGCTAATGCCGTTATTATGGCGACCGGTGGTGCAGGCCGTGTATACCGTTACAACACGAACGGCGGTATCGTAACAGGTGATGGTATGGGTATGGCATTCCGTCATGGCGTTCCACTGCGTGATATGGAATTTGTTCAGTATCATCCAACCGGCCTGCCAGGTTCCGGTATCCTGATGACCGAAGGTTGTCGTGGTGAAGGTGGGATTCTGGTCAACAAGGATGGTTACCGCTATTTACAAGATTATGGCCTCGGCCCTGAAACCCCACTGGGCAAACCTGAAAACAAATATATGGAACTGGGTCCCCGTGACAAAGTTTCTCAGGCTTTTTGGCACGAATGGCGTGCCGGTCGTACTATTTCCACTCAGCGTGGCGATGTGGTTTATCTGGATCTGCGCCATCTGGGTGAAAAGAAATTACTTGAGCGTCTGCCCTTTATCTGCGAACTGGCAAAAGCCTATGTTGGCGTTGATCCGGTCAAAGAGCCAATTCCGGTCCGCCCTACCGCACACTACACTATGGGCGGTATTGAAACTGACCAGAAATGTGAAACCCGCATTAGAGGTCTGTTCGCTGTCGGTGAATGTTCTTCTGTTGGTCTACATGGTGCAAACCGTCTTGGTTCCAATTCTCTGGCTGAACTGGTGGTATTTGGCCATATGGCTGGTGAAGAAGCAGTTAAGTACGCTCAACAAACCAAACCTGTCAAGAACCGCGCTCTGGATGCCCAGGCAAGTGATATAGCAGCGTGTTTGAACAACTTGCTAAAACAGGAAGGAACGGAAAGTTGGTCGAAGATCCGTGATGAAATGGGCATCTCTATGGAGGAAGGTTGCGGTATCTACCGTACCCCTGAACTCATGCAGAAAACGGTTGATAAAATTGCTGAGCTGAAAGATCGCTTCAAACACGTGAAGATCACTGATAACACCAGTGTTTTCAACACTGATCTGCTGTACACCATTGAGCTTGGCTTTGGTCTGGATGTAGCCGAATGTATGATTCACTCTGCGATAAACCGTAAAGAGTCCCGTGGCGCACATCAGCGTCTGGATGAAGGTTGTACCGAACGCAATGATGAAAATTTCCTTAAACATACGCTGGCTTTCTATAACTCTGAAAGTGCGCCCAGTCTGGAATACAGTGACGTAAAAATTACTAAGTCCACTCCAGCGAAACGCGTATACGGCGGTGAAGCCGCGGCACAAGAAAAAAAGGAGCAGGCGAATGGCTGATATGAAAACGCTGAGAATGGAGGTCATGCGTTACAACCCGGAAAATGATACTGAACCTCATTCTACAACCTATGAGGTTCCTTATGATGAACAGACCTCGTTGCTTGATGCGTTAGGTTACATTAAAGACAATCTGGCCCCCGACCTCTCTTACCGCTGGTCCTGCCGGATGGCTATCTGTGGCTCTTGTGGCATGATGGTTAACCGTGTGCCGAAACTGGCCTGTAAAACCTTCCTGCGTGATTATCCACAAGGTATGAAAGTTGAAGCGCTGGCTAACTTTCCTATTGAGCGTGACCTGGTAGTAGATATGACTCACTTTATTGAAAGCCTGGAAGCTATCAAACCATACATTATCGGGAATGGCCGTAAATCTTCTGAAGGTCCGAACATTCAAACTCCGGCACAGATGGCAAAATATCATCAGTTTTCTGGTTGTATCAACTGCGGCCTTTGCTATGCCGCTTGCCCTCAGTTCGGTTTAAACCCCGAGTTTATCGGACCAGCAGCAATTACTCTGGCTCACCGTTACAATCTCGACAACCGTGACCACGGTAAGAAGGAACGTATGCCACAACTTAACAGCCAGAATGGGGTATGGAGCTGTACTTTCGTCGGCTATTGTTCTGAAGTCTGCCCAAAACATGTCGATCCGGCTGCCGCTATTCAACAAGGCAAGATCGAAAGTGCAAAAGACTTCATGATCGCCATGCTGAAACCACAATAAGGGGAGAAATAGCGCAATGATGACCAAACGTAAACCTTATGTTCGCAGCATGGCTCCCAACTGGTGGCAGAAACTGGGCTTTTATCGCTTCTATATTCTGCGTGAAAGTACTGCGGTTACCACTGTGTGGTTTAGTATCTTGCTGATATACGGTGTATTCGCTCTAAAAGGTGGTACACAAAGCTGGGATGGATTTGTCACGTTCTTGCAAAACCCAGTTATTCTGCTGATTAACATCGTCACTTTACTGGGCGCTCTGCTACACACCAAAACGTGGTTTGAACTGGCACCAAAGGCAGCGAACATAGTGATAAAAGGTGAAAAAATGGGGCCTGAACCCGTGATCAAGCTGTTATGGGCTGTCACCATTATTGTCACCGCCATTATCTTAGGCATAGCCTTACTTTAACCCCAATAAGGAGGATCTGATGAATCAAATACCTAAACGTTCCGATGAACCGATTTTCTGGGGATTATTTGGTGCCGGGGGCATGTGGGGCGCAATTGTGGCTCCAGCCATTATCTTACTGGTAGCCATCCTTTTGCCACTGGGAGTCGCACCGGAAGCGTTAAACTATGAACGGATTCTGACTTTCTGTCAGAGCTTGATTGGTCGTGCTTTCTTACTACTAATGATTACTCTACCGCTATGGTGCGGTTTACACCGTATTCATCACGGTATGCATGACCTGAAAATTCATGTCCCGGCAGGTAAATGGGTTTTCTACGGCCTGGCAGCGATCCTGAGTGTTGTCGCTATCATCGCTGTTTTTACCCTGTAATCAAGCAGCAACGAGCTTAAGGTTATAAGGCCAGCGTAGGGTGACCATCTCATTAACCGCACTGCCAACCGGTAAGACGCTATATTTAACCTTTGGAGTGCGGTTTAAAATTAACTTGACAGCTTCAGACCGATAATACCAGCAACAATCAGGGCAAGGCTCAATACTCTGGCAAGGCTTGCTGACTCACCCAACACCATAATGCCAAAAATGGCGGTACCCACTGCGCCTACTCCTGTCCAAACAGCATAGGCTGTTCCTACTGGTAAGCCTTTCATTGCATAAGCGAGCATCCCTACACTGATAGCCATAGCACCAGCAGTAATAAGGCTAGGTGTCAAACGGGTAAAACCGTGAGTGTATTTCAGGCCAACCGCCCAGATAACTTCAAATAAACCAGCGATAATAAGAATAAACCAGGACATATCAACGCCCATAGAGTTGTAGGGTCGTCCCCGAAAAACCGAAGTATATCCAGGTCGTCCCGAATAACTATTAGAAATGAAGGCAGATTATAATCGTGTAAAATTGTGGTATCAATAAAATAATATTACAACGATCTAAAGACATAAATAGCTATTGCCTTCCACATCAATTAAAGAAAAACCGCAGTCTGTTGCCAAAACAGCGGTTTTTACAGAATACAACCAGCGGTTATTTTACACGGGAAACATATTCGCCAGAACGAGTATCCACTTTAATCACTTCACCGATTTGTACAAACAGAGGCACTTTTACCACAGCACCAGTGCTCAGAGTTGCTGGTTTACCACCTGTACCCGCGGTGTCACCTTTCAGACCTGGATCAGTCTCAATGATTTCCAGTTCAACAAAGTTTGGTGGCGTTACAGAGATCGGCTGACCATTCCACAGGGTCAGGATACACTCAGCCTGCTCAACCAACCATTTCGCATTCTCTCCAACGGCTTTTTCATCAGCAGCTAACTGTTCGAAGGTTTCGTTGTTCATAAAGTGCCAGAACTCACCATCGTTATACAGGTAAGTCAGGTTCATATCCATTACGTCTGCGGCATCTACAGAATCAGTAGACTTGAACGTTTTTTCCAATAGCTTGCCGGAAATCAGCTTACGAATACGAGTACGGGCAAACGCCTGGCCTTTGCCCGGCTTAACAAATTCACTCTCAATAACAGAGCATGGCTCGCCATCTAACATGATTTTAAGACCTGAACGGAATTCGTTGGTACTATAAGTAGCCATGAGACCCTCTAATTTAAACAAAATGGCTTAGCCAAAAAATGGCGCATATTATAACCCCAAAGATCCTCATCAGAGAAGACTGGTTGAAACAACTTACCGATGTTATTACCGATCCTGACGAATTATTACAATTATTGTCGTTACATGAACACCCGGAGCTAACCAAAGGGAGTGCGGCTCGTCGGCTGTTTCCACTGCGAGTACCCAGAGCCTTTGCTGCCCGTATGCAAGCAAGCGATCCTAATGATCCATTGTTGCTTCAGGTCATAACGACACCAGAGGAATTTACGCTTACATCTGGTTTTTCCACCGATCCTCTGGATGAACAGCAAAGTGCCGTTCCCGGTTTATTGCATAAATACCGTAACCGCGCACTGCTGCTGGTTAAAGGAGGATGTGCGATTAACTGCCGTTACTGCTTCCGCCGTCATTTCCCATACGAGGATAACAAAGGTAATAAGCGCAACTGGCAGCAAGCGTTAAATTATATTCAACAGCATCCTGAGCTTGATGAGATTATCTTCTCTGGCGGCGATCCGTTAATGGCAAAAGATCATGAATTGGACTGGTTGATCAGCAACCTGGAAAAGATTTCCCATATCAGACGACTACGTATTCACACCCGTCTGCCTGTGGTTATCCCTGCTCGGATCACAACAACGCTTTGCGATCGGCTGTCACAATCGAGATTACAAGTGATCATGGTGACGCATATCAATCATGCCAATGAGATCGACCCGCCCTTACGGAATAGTATGATGATGCTAAAACAAGCAGGCGTCACGTTACTAAACCAAAGTGTGCTATTACGCGGCGTCAATAATCACTCGGATATTTTGGCTGATCTGAGCAATGCTCTGTTTGATGCGGGTATTTTGCCCTATTACATTCATGTACTGGATAAGGTACAAGGAGCCGCTCACTTTATGGTCAGTGATGAGGAAGCCAAAGGGATTATCCGGGAATTACTGACAAAAATTTCAGGTTACCTGGTGCCACGTCTGGCAAGGGAGATCGGCGGAGAACCGAGTAAGACGCCATTAGATTTGGGACTCAGGCAAAATTAACATAAAATTCATGCCCGGATGCTTTCAGCCGGGCATATCATTCAAATCAAGAATGCAATTACTGACATTTATAGACTTGACCAATCATTTTACTGTCCAGTGGAACAAAGCTCGATAACAGGCTTTCACTTGGGCTGGTTACACCATAAATCACATTTCCGCCCATAGCTGCGGCTTTATTGCGTAAATCATTAACGGCACCACGCATTGAGCTACTCTCATTACTTACGCCAGTCATCCAGTTACTTTGAGTACCTGCCACTTCACCTAATAACTGGCACTCACTGCCTGGCTTAGTATCAACAAAACGAACCTGTGAACCGCCGGAAGTTAATTGATTTGTGGCTGTACACCCTGCTAACAGTAACAATGCTGAAGCACTGAGCAAAACTTTAATTCGCATGTCTTTCCCCATTTATCGTTGGAAATTTCACAACTAATCATCAATATACCTTGTTGTACACCAATATCGCAAAACAAATAATTTATAAAATCCCCCCTTAAGGTGAAGTATTTAGGCCAGAAATTTTCTGCACCAGTATGAATTCAGCAAAAAACAGACAAAATAAGTGATACCCGTTACGTTCCATTAATAGTGTAAGCACAAAAATTTAATAAAAATGTTAAAAAAAACCATAAATCGTGCCAATTTAATTAACTCTATTTCATTTTTTTATCGAGAAAATATATGATATTACATCTTATGGAAATCCACCTATTAAAGGATTTAGATATTATATTCATCTAAATTTCACATGAATTTTATTATATTTAAATAATTACGATTTTTTTAATTACTACTCTAAGTGATTAAATATAATAGTATTTTTTATATTAATCACCTGAAGACTTTCTATTTTTAAATTGTCACACTAACAACTGACATATCGGGGATGATACATCACTGAATCAATAGAAGATATTGGATACACGATTATAAAGGAACTATCAACAGCGAGTGAAAAAGTGACCATTAACAGCCGCTCGCAAACATGAAACATGAGCTAAAGAAGAGCTGTCCCATTCAGTAGAAATATTGAAAATAGTATCCATTGACACCATGATAACACTCAACCAAGCATTTTCATGATGTCATATTTAGCAATTATCACTCCCCATCACCAATATGGATATTCTCTGTCAGATAGTCCAGAAATACTCGAACTCGTGATGGGAATTGGCGGCCTGGGCCAACAAAAACTGCATATATTTTTTCCTCATCACCAGGATTATAATTTTCAAGTACAGGTAGCAGCAAACCAGCCTGAATATCGGCATTCACATGGAAACGTGCCAAACGTGCTAAGCCAAGTCCGGCTATCGCAGCTTTACGCATGGTTTCTCCATCACCGAGCAACAAATTTCCTGAAGGCAGTTGTTGCACCCGCTCTTCTGAATCGATAAAAGGCCAAGCTTTCACATGACGGGTAAAGCCAAAACCGAGCCGATTGTAGCGACCAAGGTCTCCAGGCGTAGAAGGTATCCCCATCCTTTCAAGATATGAAGGAGCCCCTACCACAACCATTCGGCTTGAACCCAACCGCCGCACCATAAGACGCGAGTCGTCCAGAGGACCAACGCGAATCGCCACATCACTGCGATCATCAAGTAAATCCACTACTAAGTCGCACAATGAGATGTCGAGTGTGATCTCTGGGTAGCGTTGCAGAAAATCCGGCAACAAAGGCATCAAGCAGTGTTTTCCAAACGCAACATGGCAATGTACGCGTATTCGTCCACGAGGCACCGCCCCCTGATTTGCTTCTTGTTCAGCGGCTACGATGTCCTCCAAAATCCTAATACTGCGCTCATAGAAAACAGAACCCTCAGGTGTTAACTGAAGCTTACGTGTCGTTCTATTGAGCAACCGTACACCGAGTCGTATCTCTAGTCGATTGATAAGCTTACTGACTGCTGATGGCGTCATACCGAGCTTGCGAGCAGCGGCAGAGAGGCTTTCCGACTCAATTACCTGAACGAATACAGCCATTTCTGTAGATCTATTGAATTTGTGCATAGATATTTGAATTTTTTTCCAAAATCATATGAATAAATGAATTCTAGTCTAATAAGCTCGTTTTTTCTAAAGTTAAAGATATATTTTTACTACGACAGCCCGGCTGCTTCAGTGTTTACCCTTTCTAAAAGACGCCTGATTTTGGGGTTCACCACCGGAAATCGACCTGTATAAGTTTCCTCCTATAGGAGTTAACTTTGAAAAAAGAAGAAATTTTCTGCGAAAATCGGTGGATTATTTGTACGCGGTATAGTGAGGAAAGCGGCTATTATCTGAATTTAGCATCTGATCCAGAAGAAAAAGTATCAATATATCTGACACGGGACGGGTCACAAGAATTTGCCGAGATCGTGAATTGCAACTTCGTGGTGGGGAAAATCGCTATTGTCACAGCCAGTGACTTATTTTGAGTTTGAATTGAAACACCACACCACTATTCAGCGTGTTGTGGCATGTTTTCTATAAAAAAGCGTGTGAGCAGAATTAACCTGCTCACACAAGACGTATAGTTACATCAAAGCAATGCGACTTTCGTCACATTACATCATGCCGCCCATACCGCCCATGCCACCCATACCGCCTGCTGCACCTAAATCAGCTTTATCATCTTTAGGCAGGTCAGTCACCATACATTCAGTAGTGATCATCAGGCCAGCGATAGATCCTGCGAATTGCAGTGCAGAACGGGTCACTTTGGTTGGATCCAAAATACCCATTTCGATCATATTGCCATACTGTTCAGTAGTCGCGTTATAACCGTAGTTGCCTTCACCTGCTTTCACGTTGTTCGCGATAACAGAGGGTTCTTCACCTGCGTTGTCAACGATCTGACGCAAAGGTGCTTCCATTGCGCGCATTGCAACACGGATACCTACGTTTTGATCTTCGTTGTCGCCTTTCAGGCCAGCAATTGAAGCGGCAACGCGAACCAGAGCAACACCACCACCAGCAACCACGCCTTCTTCTACTGCTGCACGGGTTGCATGCAGAGCATCGTCAACACGGGCGCGTTTTTCTTTCATCTCAACTTCTGTTGCAGCACCCACTTTGATAACAGCAACACCACCAGCCAGTTTAGCCAAGCGCTCTTGCAGTTTTTCACGGTCGTAATCAGAAGTGGATTCTCCGACCTGCTGACGAATCTGAGAAACACGGCCATCAATTGCCACTTTTTCGCCAACACCATCAATGATAGTTGTGGTGTCTTTGTTGATAACGATACGTTTTGCCTGACCCAGATCTTCCAGAGTGGCTTTTTCCAACTCCAGACCGATCTCTTCAGAGATAACGATACCGTTAGTCAGAACAGCGATATCCTGCAACATAGCTTTACGGCGGTCACCGAAGCCAGGCGCTTTAACCGCAGCAACTTTTACGATGCCACGCATAGTGTTAACAACCAGAGTTGCCAGTGCTTCGCCTTCAACATCTTCAGCAACAATCAGCAAAGGCTTACTTGCCTTAGCTACGCCTTCAAGAACTGGTAACAGTTCACGGATATTGGAGATTTTTTTATCTACCAGAAGAATATATGGGTTTTCTAACTCAATAGAACCGTTTTCTGGTTTATTGATGAAATAAGGAGAGAGGTAGCCACGGTCGAACTGCATGCCTTCAACGACATCCAGTTCATCTTCCAGGCCTGTACCTTCTTCAACGGTGATTACACCTTCTTTACCGACTTTCTTCATCGCTTCTGCGATCAATTTACCCACAGTTTCGTCGGAATTAGCGGAGATAGTCCCTACCTGAGCAATAGAGGTGGAATCTGAGCAAGGTACGGACAGCTTTTTCAGTTCTGCAACTGCGGCAATCACAGCTTTATCAATACCACGTTTCAGATCCATTGGGTTCATGCCAGCGGCTACGGCTTTCAGACCTTCAGTAACAATAGACTGAGCCAATACAGTTGCAGTGGTTGTACCGTCACCCGCAGCATCATTCGCTTTAGAGGCAACTTCTTTCACCATCTGAGCACCCATGTTTTCGAACTTGTCTTCCAGTTCAATTTCACGAGCAACAGAAACGCCGTCTTTAGTGATTGCAGGCGCACCAAAAGATTTATCCAGAACAACGTTACGGCCTTTAGGGCCCAGGGTTACTTTTACTGCATCAGCAAGAATATTCACACCACGTAGCATCTTAACGCGAGCGTCGCTACCAAATTTTACGTCTTTAGCTGCCATTGTTTCTTTCCTTTAAATTCGTTCAGTTAAGAAGATCTAAGCGCAACAATTACGCTTCAACAATTGCCAGAATGTCGCTTTCAGACATGATCAATACTTCTTCGTTATCGATCTTCTCTGACTTAACACCGTAACCATCGTTAAAAATAACGATATCTCCAACTTTCACACACAGTGCTTTTACGTCACCGCTTTCAAGGATGCGGCCATTGCCTACAGCCAAAACTTCACCACGAGTAGATTTACCCGCAGCACTGCCAGTCAGCACAATACCGCCAGCAGATTTTGATTCAACTTCTTTACGCTTGACGATTACACGATCATGCAATGGACGAATATTCATTGATAGCTCTCCTATAAGAAAGTCCATATCAGGTAAGAGGATTGATACCAGTATGCTTTCATTGAACCAGTATCATAATAGATTAAATGGGGACTTATTTATGATACTTCAAGGGCAGGCAAAAAAATATTTTACTTTTTTCTTACCTACAAGAAAAAAACCGATGATTTGACACAACATTCAGCAGATAACCTCTTATCAACGGGGCTTATGTTCGTCATCATCGGAATCGGATTTAGGGTCGTTCAATTTACGGGAGGGGTCATCTTGCTTGCGCTCATATTCCCCTTCAAAGGTATTATTATCCCGTCTGAACCCACCGCTATTATGAGGACGATAGAAATTGATATGTGGCATCAGTTTCATCATTAATGTTTTTTGAACCGGCGGTAGTAACAGCAGTAACCCAAGGAAATCAGTAAAAAAGCCAGGGCATAGTAATAGGAAACCCGCCAGTAAAAGAGACACGCTTTTTACCATTTCTGCCGCCGGACTCTCCCCAGCAACCAGCTTTTGCTGGATCTGGATAAAATTCTTCATTCCCTGATTGCGTACCAGAGAAATACCGATACAAGAAGTAAACAGCACCAGTAACAGAGTTAACAACACACCTAATTCAGAGGCAACACGTACAAATAAGGTTGACTCAATGTAGACAAGCAAAAATATCAGGATCAATGGCAACCAACGCACTTGGTGCTCCTTCAATTAATTGGGATGAAAAGGTTGTATCCTGAACAAATCATATCAACAAAATCCAAGGAACAACCAAATTAACATTTTTTCAGTTTATTAGAGATATGATTGGGGTCACAGCCATCGTTTTCAATCCTCTGAAAATCTTACTGATTAGGCTCATAATTGTGATTAATATCACATATATCAAATCACGTTAAGCAAATACCACTATAAAGTGATCCAGATTCAATGCATTTATTGCTAACCAGCATATGATCACGCCAGCAATCTGGTGATGAAGGGTTCATATCATAACTATTGCTGTTGGCAACATAATCATTTAAAAACGCATAATTAGACAGTAAAAACGTAATCTAATAAGAAGGTTCTCATGTTAAACAACATTCGTATCGAAGAAGACCTGTTAGGTAAACGAGAAGTCCCTGCTGAAGCCTATTACGGTATTCACACCTTACGTGCGATTGAAAACTTCTACATCAGTAACAACACCATTAATGATGTACCCGAATTTATCCGTGGCATGGTGATGGTAAAAAAAGCCGCCGCCTTAGCTAACAAGGAATTGCAAACCATTCCCAAAAAAATTGCGGATATTATTATCAAAGCCTGTGACGAAGTACTTAATACTGGCAAATGTATGGACCAATTCCCGGTTGACGTGTTTCAAGGCGGTGCCGGTACTTCACTCAACATGAATACCAACGAGGTTCTGGCAAACATCGGTTTGGAATTGTTAGGTCATAAAAAAGGTGAATATGAACACCTGAACCCTAATGACCATCTGAATAAAAGCCAGTCAACTAACGACGCCTACCCAACCGGTTTCCGTATCGCAGTTTATAACTCCATCACGAAACTGATCGAATCTCTTGAACTGTTGATCACCGGCTTCGATAAAAAAGCCAAAAAATTTGATGACATTCTGAAAATGGGCCGCACCCAGTTACAGGACGCGGTTCCTATGACGCTGGGACAGGAATTCAATGCGTTCTCGATCCTGCTGAAAGAAGAAGTTAAAAACCTGAACCGGACTTCTCAACTGTTGTTGGAAGTTAACCTCGGCGCTACTGCTATCGGCACCGGTCTGAACACCGCACCGGGTTATCAAAAATTGGCGGTAGAAAAACTGGCCGAGGTCACTGGCTTACCTTGCATACCCGCCGAGGACCTGATTGAAGCAACCTCCGATTGCGGTGCTTATGTTATGGTTCACGGCGCGCTGAAACGTCTAGCTGTTAAACTGTCCAAAATCTGTAATGACTTGCGTTTGCTCTCTTCCGGTCCTCGCGCCGGTCTGAACGAAATCAACCTGCCTGAATTGCAGGCGGGTTCTTCTATCATGCCGGCAAAAGTTAACCCTGTTATTCCAGAAGTTGTGAATCAGGTTTGCTTCAAGGTCATCGGCAACGATATTTGTGTTACAATGGCATCCGAAGCTGGTCAGTTACAGTTAAACGTAATGGAACCCGCTATTGGTCAGGCCATGTTTGAATCTATCTCCCTGTTAAGCAACGCTTGTCGCAACCTGGTAGAAAAATGCATTAACGGCATCACGGCGAACAAAGAAGTTTGCGAAAGCTTCGTATTCAACTCGATCGGTATCGTCACTTATCTGAACCCATTCATTGGTCACCACAATGGTGACATTGTCGGTAAGATCTGTGCTGAAACTGGCAAGAGTGTTCGTGAAGTCGTACTGGAACGTGGCTTACTGACCGAAACTGAGCTGGATGACATCTTCTGTGTAGAAAACCTAAAACGCCCGGCTTATAAGGCAAAACGTTTTGAAGATTAAGTTGTTGAATATAATAAAAAATAGCTCTTAGCAATTAAGGCACGCAACTCCAACCGGATAGCGTGCCTTTTTACTTCCCTACATGCACAAAGTATTAACCTAAAATTTTCAAATTTTTAATTATTTCAAGGAGTAAATATTATGTTAGCCGTAGAATTGGTTATCGTTCTGCTGGCCATCTTCCTGGGCGCAAGATTGGGGGGGATCGGCATTGGATTTGCCGGTGGTCTTGGCGTCCTGGTGCTGTCAGCAATTGGTGTTAAACCGGGGCATATTCCATTCGATGTTATTTCCATCATTATGGCGGTTATCGCTGCAATCTCTGCCATGCAAGTCGCTGGTGGTCTGGATTATTTGGTTCAACAAACTGAAAAATTACTGCGTAAGAACCCAAAATACATCACGATCCTCGCACCTATCGTTACCTATTTCCTGACACTGTTTGCCGGTACAGGTAACATCTCTCTGTCAGCACTGCCGGTAATTGCTGAAGTTGCAAAAGAACAAGGCATTAAACCATGCCGTCCGCTTTCCACTGCGGTTGTCGCAGCCCAGATTGGTATCACCGCCTCGCCAATCTCCGCTGCGGTCGTTTATATGTCTTCTCTGATGGAAGGCCACGGTGTCAGCTATATTCATCTGCTGATGGTCCTGTTGCCATCCACTTTCGCAGCTATCGTTCTGATGTCCTTCATCGTCTCCTGGGTGTTTAATTCCAAACTGTCTGATGATCCTGTTTATCTGAAACGTCTGGCAGAAAACCTAGTGACTCTGCGTGGCAGCAAACAGATTGAAGTTAAACCAAGGGCTAAGGCTTCTGTTCTGTTGTTCTTAGCTGGCGTTATCAGTGTTGTTATTTACGCTATCGTCAATAGCCCAAGTATCGGTCTGGTTGAAGAGCCACTGATGAATACCACTCACGCTATTCTGATCATTATGCTGAGTGTCGCAACTATCACTACAATGTCCTGCTCAGTTGATACTGACGCCATCCTGAATTCCAGTACCTTTAAAGCAGGAATGAGCGCATGTATCTGTATTCTGGGTGTTGCATGGCTAGGTGACACTTTTGTACAGGCGAATATTGATTGGATCAAAGGCACTGCCGGCGGCTTAATCCAATCTCAACCCTGGTTGCTGGCGGTTATTTTCTTCTTCTGTTCCGCCCTGCTCTATTCACAGGCTGCAACAGCAAAAGCGCTGATGCCAATGGCTCTGGTTCTGAACGTCACACCACTGACGGCAATCGCTTCTTTCTCCGCGGTTTCCGGGTTGTTTATTCTGCCTACCTATCCAACCCTGGTTGCCGCAGTTCAGATGGATGACACCGGAACTACCCGTATCGGCCGTTTCGTCTTCAACCACCCGTTCTTTATTCCCGGCACCATCGGGGTTGCTCTGGCGGTTGCCTTCGGCTTCCTGTTCGGCGGTATGATCCTCTAATCCCGTCAATAACAACCTAATTCAGGGGTTCACACCGCCCCTGAATTCTTCTCTGAAATGATGCTCTTTTCTCTGAAAGCCCTTGATTATTGTCTTAATCTTAACCAGAACACTTTCTGGTCTGACAGCCTTCGGTTATAGTGCTGAATATTTCTATTCTATTAGCGATCATCAACCTTATGATTAAACGTACTCTGATATTGTTTTTACTGCTTTGCAGTACGATGTTTACCCCACTGGCAGCGAATGCGCTGTTTGAACAACCGGGGCAAAACCTGTATTTGCCGGCAGATCAGGCATTCATGTTTGATTTTCAGCAAAAAGGCGACAAACTGACACTAAGTTGGCAGATCAAACCGGGTTATTACCTTTACCGCAAACAACTTCGTATTGAGCCACAACAGGCCACACTAGGTAAAATTACGTTGCCACAAGGTACGGCTCATCAGGATGAATTCTTTGGTGAAACTGAAGTTTATTTCCAACAACTCACGGTCAATGTTCCTATTACAGAGGCAAATGATAAATCCAATATCGTCGTCACTTATCAGGGCTGTGCCGCGGCAGGATACTGCTATCCACCGGAAACCCGCCTTGTTCCATTAAGTACGGTTATCCCATCAAAAACAGCTAACGCAATACCCACCGAACCTGCTCAGAAAGCGCCAGAAAGCGCATCAAATGACCAGAAAAATTTACCTTTCTCACCACTTTGGGCGCTTTTGATTGGCATTGGTATCGCATTTACACCTTGTGTACTGCCAATGTATCCATTGATTTCCGGCATTATTCTTGGTAGTCAGCACCCTAAAAGCCTGAAACAGATCTTCTGGTTGGCACTAAGCTATGTTCAGGGAATGGCAATCACCTACACCTTACTTGGATTGATTGTCGCCGCTGCGGGTTTACAATTTCAGGCCGCACTGCAACATCCATATGTGCTGATTGGTTTATCGGTACTGTTTATTCTACTGGCACTGTCGATGTTCGGCCTTTATTCCCTGCAACTGCCTTCTTCTGTTCAAACCCGCCTAGTCAACTGGAGTAACCAGCAAAAAAGCGGCTCATTCTTTGGTGTATTCGCTATGGGTGCATTAGCAGGATTAATTTGTTCCCCTTGTACTACCGCGCCTTTAAGCGCCATTCTGCTTTACATTGCCCAAAGTGGTAATACAGTAGCAGGGGGCGTAACCCTTTATCTTTATGCTTTGGGAATGGGATTACCGCTTATTGCCGTTACCCTGTTTGGTCATAAACTCCTGCCACGCAGCGGTCCCTGGATGCAATATGTCAAAGAAGCTTTTGGCTTCATTATTCTTGCACTGCCTGTTTTCCTGCTGGAAAGAGTTATTGGTGATGTATGGGGAATACGGTTATGGAGCCTGCTGGCGGTCAGTTTCCTGGGATGGGGATTTGCTCTGACACTCAGAAGCCAAAATGGCTGGATGAGAGTCATGCAACTGATATTGTTAGTTCTGATGCTGATAGCCACCCGACCATTACAGGATTGGTTTTGGGGTACGGCAGTTACACAACAATCACAACACAGCCTCAATTTCCGCCAGATAAATAACTGGCAAGAATTGGAACACCTAATGGCACAAAACAATCATAAAACCGTCATGCTTGATTTCTATGCTGACTGGTGTACCGCTTGTAAAGAATTTGAAAAATATACTTTCAGCGATCCACAGGTTCAATCACAGCTACGTGAAACCTTGCTGTTACAGGCAAATGTCACAAATAACAGCCCACAGCAAAAACAGCTTTTGGAAAAACTGAATGTTCGGGGATTACCGACTATTCTGTTTTTTGATTCTCAAGGAAAAGAGATCCCTGATTCACGAGTAAATGGTTTTATAAATGCAACCCGCTTTAACGAGCACTTGCAACATCTGCAAAAATGATTTGAAGGAGAACACCGTGCAACGAGAACAAGTTCTTAGTCATGTCTTAAACTTGCTGGAGCAACATGGCTTATCCGCTACAGCTGAGATGCTCCTTGGTTCACTTAACATGGATATGGAATATCTAAAGCAGTTCTGGCCCGATCGGGAAGCACTGCTTTATGACAGCCTGCGTTATCACGGTCAACAGATCGAAGTCTGGCAACGACAGATGTTATTGGATGAAAACCTGACACCAGAGCAAAAGCTATTGGCTCGTTATGCAGCGCTTGGTGAAAAAGTAAAAGAGAAACGCTATCCAGGCTGCCTGTTTATCGCGGCCTGTAGTGCATTCCCTGAATCTGACCACCCTATCCATCAATTAGCTGAATTGCAAAAACAGAGTTCTTCCCATTACACCACCGAGCTATTACATCAACTGGATATCGAAGATTGTGAACTGATTGCCAAACAGATGGAACTGATTCTGGAAGGTTGCCTGAGTAAGCTACTGATCAAACGGGATATTGATGATATCGCGACAGCAAAACTGCTGGCAGAAGATGTTTTGGCTATCGCCAAATGCCGCAAAAATGGTGCGTTAAGCTAATAAAAATCAGCCTAAGATGAATAACCACACAAATTTGGGGCAAAAAGTCAGCAACAAATCGTCTTTTATCATTTTTTATCAGAAAGGCATTGACGACTTAGGCTGAATACGGTTTAATGCGCCCCGTTGCCCGGATAGCTCAGTCGGTAGAGCAGAGGATTGAAAATCCTCGTGTCGGTGGTTCGATTCCGCCTCCGGGCACCATATCAAAGTGCGTTGGTTGAGAATTGAGAAATCTCAACGGGCGTCCGATATTGGAACCTGCCTAAGTGCATCGTTACAGCGGCATTGCTTCGATTTAAAGCATAAAGGTTCTAAACCTAGGGTATCTGAGGAATTAGATATCATTTTTCGCTTGAGCGAAAAATTCAAAAATTCTACTGCAACTGTCAAGCACCCCAAATCAAAGCCTGTTTTCTTAATAAACCCGAATTCTGGATAAGAAAGTTAGCATCAAAATTTTATCATCATCGCTTTTTACTTCCAAAATAAGCTTATTTAACGCATCTAGATAATTCTCCAGATTCTTTTGCATAAACCTTTTTTATTGTCAGTGTTATTTAAATCATCCATCAATCGTTTTTTATTTATCGAACATTCAAACAACAACCTTACAGTATTAACTTCGGGATCAAGATCAAAGACAGACTTCTTCAAGTGCCTGAAATTTATAGCTTCAATTCTAGTGATAAACATATAACTGCTTATCTCTTCTTCGATAAATCAATCAACTAACTACCTAACACCAAAGCCATACTTTTCTTTCTCAACAAACAGTACATTCATAGAAAGACTTAAATCATACGATTTATCAGTGTTGTAATCATCAGAAAAAATACAGATTTTTTGTTTTTGCGGCTGTAGTAATAAAACAAGTACTAAAACACTCAATTTCGCTATTTTCGATAAAAGGGCAGACAAACTACTATGCCAATACACATCAGGATTTTCTTTTCTTCACCTCTATATCCAACCTGACCACCACAAAAGAGAGCAGTCACTGCGATTGCGCCATCAGAAAAGAAGGCGCAATCGCGCGTGGCACCAACATTAATCGAGCTTAACGCCAAATCCCTAGGAACGAATCAACTGATTCATTACCTTAAGATCCACCAGCAAATCGTCAATATCGTTATCCAACAGATGCTGGTGCATCTCACTGAATGCCGCACTCATTTCTTGCAGGCCCTGATAAGTCAATAACCTGACCTCTTCGAACTGTGCATTATTGGCATTTTGCTCCTCCAACAAAACACAACGTTCCAGTGCCTTAGCAATCATCGGCAAATAACGGTTGAGAAATGCCTTGCCGGGAGTGACATCCCTGGCATCGGCCTGCATACAGCCAATTATCGCCTGGGTTTTCTCTTCAATCTGGTTGACTACCCCCTGTATATCAGACGACATACTAGACTGATAGCGCCTGATCTGCTCCAACTGTTCATGATATTCAGCGAACACTGCCTGTGCGTCATCCCGCTGACGCTGTTCCTCCGCTTGTTGACAGGCAACAATCAGTTGCTGCTGTTGCAGCAC
This sequence comes from Photorhabdus temperata, assembly GCF_025384845.1. Lineage (NCBI taxonomy): Bacteria > Pseudomonadati > Pseudomonadota > Gammaproteobacteria > Enterobacterales > Morganellaceae > Photorhabdus > Photorhabdus temperata. Next base: position 33,893 of record NZ_JAJAFX010000005.1, read on the forward strand.
TTTCTGCTGCCGGAGATTACGCCAGGGCTCAACAAACGCCGCCGCCAATACAATGACAACAAATACGACACCAAACCAAACGGGGATAGCATGGGCGTCCATTCTAAACAGCATGACAATGGTACTCGTTGCTATTAGTAACAACAGGAATCTGCCTACCTCCAGTTTACGTTGCCTGATGATAGTAATGAGCAAGGTTGCCAGCCCGCCAAACAGCAGCGCAGCGGCCCACAGCCCCGCCAGCGGACTCAATATCACCACTAGCCAACCGGCCAAGGTAGTCAGCCTATGTGGGCTCGGCGGATAAATAGCCAGCAATCCGATATAGCCTGATAACAGCACAATACTGGAGATATGATGATTATCCGCAGGCAAGGTCAAAAAAGACCAGGGAGTAAACAGAGCAATACAGGACAGCACAAACGCAAGGAAAAAGGTTTTGACATGAAACAATACACGCGATAGAGACCGTCTGATACCACCGATCAAAGACATCACGCCCTGCTCTTTCCGCTGTGCCACATCATGTGGTTGAGGTGTAAACATATACGTATTTACTCTTATCTGTTATCCATTAGTCAGGAACGTACCTTGTTGAGATCATGACTGATATTGCGCAGCCGCTGCGGTTAAACGCTGACGCAAATTATCTTCCATGGCGGACAACTCTTTTTCAATCTCAGTACGCTTAATGCGCGCTTCCGACGCAATGCGCATCGTATCCTCAATAGTATTAACCAGACGATTCTGCACATCATGCAAGGTTTCAATATCGACGATAGAACGTTCCACTTCAGTAGCCGTTGCAATGCTGCTCTGTTGCAATATTTCAGCATTTTTGCGCAATAAATCGTTGGTTGTATCGGCCACTTCTTTTTGCAATCTGGCTGCTTTACCCTGAGCCTTCAGTGACAGATTAAGTACCATCTGACTTTTCCAGATCGGTAATGTAGAAAGGATGCTGCTCTGGATCTTTTCCGCTAGTTGCTGGTTGTTATTTTGCACGATACGAATCTGCGGTGCGGTCTGTATAGCAATGGTTTTTGACAGTTCCAAGTCGTGAAGGCGGCGTTCAAAACGGTTAATATTTTCCAGCATGTCTTTAACACCCTGCGCATCCATCAGGTCTTTAGACCCTTCAGCCTTTCTCTGTAACATGGGCAACTCCACCATTTTAATCTGCTGTAGTTTCTGTCTGCCTGCTTCAACATAGAACGATATTTCTTTATAGAAACCCAGGTTACGATCGTAAAGCTGCTCCAACACGGTGATATCACGCAGCAAATTAAGCATCGCGCTATCCAGATGGGTTGCGATGGTATCGACCTGTTGTGTCAGCGTCTTTTGATCAACAACGGTGCGTTCAATTTTCTTAAAAATTCCACCAATCAGCGGTAATTTCCTCAAAAAACCACTGCTCTTCTCTTCTGCGGACAACGTATCATGTCCACGAATAAACATCACCAAATCCGAGAGCTTCTGACCAACTTCATCAGCCTCTTTTGTCCGTACATTCTCCAGCAAAGTATCAGCAAAACGGGCAATTTCTCCCATAGGCTTAGCACCATAGCTGATCACCGCCGCAGGTTCAGAAATATCGATCTTAGCTATTAATATGTTGATGTGTTCCTGATCAGCCAAAGCAGTTGACTCATTGGCAATCATGTCATGATCCGATGATGGTATAGGCATAACCTTAATACTCATGAAGTAATCCTGTTAGCTGAATAATGAAATAATTGTATGTAAAATAAGGAATATTATATGGCGTCTACAGAGAGTGTAAAACAAGTTCTACTTTCTAACCAGCTAGCGAGGCTGACACACTAAAATAAAAAACGCCAGCATAAGCCAAGTATCTTCGAACCATTCAGGATCAGACAGTAACGCTTTCAAGCTTGGCGTTTTTTTCAAGCGCCGCTGAATAAATTCTCACTGTCCTTTAATGTTTAATTCCCAACTTTTACCCTAGTGAGTCGGCTGGAATTTCCATTTCAGAAGGTAAGCCAATAAAACCGCCATCCAGCTTGCCAGTTAGCGTTTTTCACTTTTGCCCACGTCTTCTATCTCCTCAACAATGTTTTCAATGTCAATCTGACTGAGTTTACCAGCCCGCAACAATGCAGCCTGTTCATTTGCCCAAATGACCTCAGCGATATTGATCACTGAGGTCTTCTTATTATTAGTCAATTGGTTAAATTGTAAATTTTCTTTGTAACTTTACTTATCTAGAAATTTCGCAATGTCATTTTTTTTATTTTTAATAAACTCAACATTTACTTTTCCAATGAAGTTTTCTCTATACCCATACTCTCTTAAAATACTCTCAAAATCAGAATTAATATATTTTAATATCTTAAAAATACTATCATAGTTCCTGATAATATTTTCTACTGCTGTATTAATTCTGGTCTTTTGATTTTTACCTTTCCAGATTGGCTCATGATGAAAAACTCTATTCCTGACATTAAGAAAGCCTTTCAACTCATCCTTTATAGCAGTTAATTTCATTCTTTTATTATTGCTTATATTTATTGCATTAGGAAAAACCATCTCAATTTTATCATTACTCCACAGATAATTTTTCCTATCCTCATTATTAACATATTTTTTATCTAACATGTAGATCCAAAAACCAAGACTCAATCGACAGATAATACCATCTGGCTTAACTGGTCTTTTTTTATTTCATCTTTTGCATTATTCTTTGCCATATCAATCTGTCTTTTTGACTCTTTGCTCAAATCAACATGATCATACCAATCCATTTTCTGAAATTTTTCAGTAGCCGCTTCATTTATAGCATTCCTTAACGCAACTTCAGTAATTGATACAACAGGGTAAAAAGAGCCAGAGATATCCTGAAATGCAAGAAAAACACCTATTTTATCTTTCTCAGATAAATCAAAGTTATTTTTATATGGTGCTGTTTTAGATGAAGAAAGCAAACTATTAATACGTTCTATATCCATTACCATAATCCAGTTGATATTTTTTTTCCATTATGCCAGAGTATTGCCACTGGGTAATTAGTTATCCGTCTGAGAGCACTGACGTCTCTGCCTTAAATGGTAGGATTTCAGGAATGCAAAGGTTTTCAAAAGAGGTTTCCCAAAAGGAAGCCTCTTTTGAACCATTTCTCCTTTTTCTCCTTTACTTGCCCAATTAAGTTTTTCCGCCAACAAGACCTGTGCTTTACTATTTCTATACCCTTTCGATACTTATTCTTCATAATATTTCACGATCAGTGACTATATACTAATACGTTTAATACCAACACCTATTTCCTGATTAAATACAAAATACTTTACAAATTCTTCTTCCATCTATTTAAACAATAACCAACATTAGAATATTTAAACCCCACCTTAAAAGTCTGCCAAGAAAGATACCGGTAAGTACAACAAAATGGCGATCATTGCTTACATGTATAAACTACTCGTCATTGTTATATGCGATGATAAAAACAAATAAGCCGTGGGACGAATCCATTCACACGGCTTAGTTTGGATCGAACGCAAAGAAGGCTCTCAATGAGTCTCCCTTAGCTTTAAACACGAAGTTCTTTCAATGTTGCGTGAGATCCGTGTCTGCATATAGCCTTGATAGCATTGACCTCGCTCTCGAAGTACCATAATGGTGGCCAGCATGTTTCTGTTCCTCAACCTTATGTCTCCTCTGACTTGTATCTCAGCAAAAATGGCACTGAAATACCGCATTTTTCCAAATCACGTCTAATTGTGAATAATGCTGGTTCTCCATCGTTGCGGTAAGCAACTTACGACTTATCTGCGGCAACAAAATATTCGTAATGATCGAATCGATCCGGACGTCGTCGAACCGCCTCCGTTAACACCCCACCTTCACCATAGCCGACATCTCCCGGCGGTGCCCCTTTCAAGGTTGATACGCTGTGCGGCTCCTGAAACTCGCTCATATTGATGGTAATTAACCCGAATTCTGGATAAGAAATTGACGAGAAGCCTGTTCCAGGAGCAAAGTTTTGGTGCCACTATGCAGCTATCTGACTCAGTTAAAAGGGAAACCAACAGGTATCGCTTTCATTGATTCCACTAGTTTGAGGGTCTGCCATAATATTCGCATTCCTCGACATAAGGTCTTTGCCGGGATAGCAAAGCGCGAATTAACAACAGAATTAACGGGTTCGCTTTATGGCGATAAAGGTTATCTCAGCCAGGAACTGGCAGACGATTTAGGCAAAACCGGTGTCACTTTCGTCACCCAAAAACGCCGAAATATGAAAGCACGGCTGCTGGCTGAGTGGGATAAGATAATGTTATCAAGGCGTTTCATCATCGAAACGATTAATGGACAATTAAAAACCGTTTCTCAAATAGAGCATTCTCGCCACCGAAGTATAAAAGGATTTATGTTGACCGTTTTAGGCGGTTTGATTGCTTATTGCCTTAAATGGAAGAAGCCATCACTGAAAATTTTCTATTCGGAAGACGATTTTTCAGTAACGGCTTAAACAGAATTCGGGTTAATTAAGCAACTGCCACATAAATTGACAACAATGATTTCGCGTTATTGTCTCATGGAGCGATTGCCATAACCGTTCTATTTTATTTAGCCACGGTGAATAGACGGGTAAAAACAACAGAGTAAATTTTGGATGCCGGGCCAGCCAGTCCTTTACCTTCTGACTTTTATGAATACAGTAGTTATCTAAGATTAATGTGAGAGTTTCCGCATGGGGATATTGATGATTCAATTCATCTAACATTTTGATAAATAAATCAGAGTTCTTTTTTATTCCTTTAACATAGGTGACTTGCTCTGTTTGGGCATTGAGGCAACCCGCAAGGTAATGTTTTTCATTTTTTCCCGGGGTGATAACCCGTTTTTGTTGTCCTTTGAAACACCCGTCTGCGCCGATTTTCGGGTTTAAATCAATATCCACCTCATCTTCATAGAAAATGGGATGTTTTTCTGAAATATTCGCTTTGGCTTCCGTGATCTTTGCCATTTTCTCATCATATTCAGGATCGGGTTGTTTTACCGTGGGTGCCGCTCTACGCCAGACAATCCCCACCTGAGCAAAGTAACGATAGAGGACACTTTGTGTCAGAGAGAGGTTGAGTCATTCATTAAGGGTATGAGTCATAAGCTCAAGACTCCAGCGAGAGCGAAGATAGCCGAACTCTTGGGGAGATTGCTGTAATAAGAAAAGCAATAGGCTATAGAGAGGGGTGAGATCCCAGACAGCAGGTCGGCCAGCCGGTAAACTTTTGAGCCCTTCGAGCCCATATAATGTAAACCACTCAACCCAACGATTGACGGAAGAGCGCGCGACATGAAGGGTTTTGGCGACATAAGTCACCGTCAATCCCTCATTAAGCATCAATAACGCCGTCAATCGACGGGAATAGTTCTTATCGCGGGTTTTATGGATAAGTTTTCTCATTTTCTGGCATTCATTTTGAGGTATGGGTGCTATGATAGGCATCACTCAGTCCGTGTTGAGGTTTGGGATTTTTGGCAATTGATCAGATCGCAAAAATCGGACTGAGTTCCCTTCCAGTGATCTACTATTTTGAAAATTTATTTAGCTTCTATTATTAGTATTTTCTGCAACAGCTAGGATGGCGAAACTTTTCCGCAAGACGATTCAGAATCTGACGTGTCGATCTGTGATCATCTTATATCTCCGCCCAATATTGGACGGAGATTTCTGGCAATGCTTACTACAATATATTGACTACAAAGAGATAACCCGTCGTGCTGCTCCCACAGCACTGGTTCCATAGTCTATCGCATTGGCGATCCCGGTTGTGGTCAAGACCCTGCCTCTAATTTGATTACCAATCATGCCAGCGACGTGATCTATACCACTACCGGCAGCACTTAGCGCTCTGGAAATCCAACTGTCTCTTCCCATCACTCTGTGCAGGCCAGTTCCAATGCCACCAGCAAGCCCACCGAGAACACTAAATATAGGCTCAAAAACAGGTCTGGCTACACTGAAATGCACTAATTGTCTGGCTAAACCTGCTACATGTGGGCTGACAACCCGGCCTAAGATCCTCCCCAAAAATCCACCACCGGTTATTCGGTTAATAGCCATTTCAGCCCCCAGACCAGCGGCATAACCCACCGCATAGTTAGCTAAATGTCCAGCAGGGTTACTGGCGACATCTAAACCAAAGCCAACCCAAGAACCGTAATACGTTCCAATACCGGCATGAATTCCTGCTCTGGTGCTGCCTTGTGTACCCGTGATCATCCCACCAGCCGCACCTCCCGCCGCTGCCGATATTTCATGTGTAAGGGTGGAAGAAGTACCCAACATGGTATCAATAGTGCCTACCGCACTCCCGGCCCCAATAGCTCCACCTATTCCACGGTCAGCATTATTGATTAATGATCCTATGGCTCCGGTGGCCGCACCGGCTGCTGATGCAACACCGACTCCTTGTGCTCTCGCACCATAAGCGGCGGCTGAACCCGCTCCGGCGGCAGCGCCAGCTGCCGACTGCACTAACGTCGATTTTCCCTGTACGAGACGGGCGAGTAATGCTCCTCCTTTTTCCAGGAGACTCCCCACGTTATATCCCATCAACGCACCGATCCCTGCCCCTATGGCAGCAACACCCAGAATGACGGGAATAGCCGCTCCTGCGGTACCGGCAATGGTGGCTGCAAGACCGCCAATCGCAATCCCTCCGGCAATGGCTCTGCCAATTTTTTGTCCCCGTTTCATTGAAGCAGACATGCCTTCATCCGGTTTACGAAACAAAAATGAAGCAAACCAAAATGTATTCCGATTTCGGTTCGGAGAAGGCGCTAATCCGTCGTGGTCAGTCAATGTGATTGGGTTATTCCTTACCATCCGATACAGATTCAACCCATCCACGGTTCCCGCCGGATCCGCATTCAACCACCGCCCCACCCACGGCTGATAATACCGGTAGCCGTAATAATACAGTCCAGTAGCATCCCGCTCTTTACCGGAGTAACGAATAAATTTGTAACTGGCTTCTGTCTGGTTTTTCGCTGCCCATATCGCCGTGCCGCCATACGGATAATACTCTTCCTGACTGAGAATCTGCCCTTCGCTATCCAGTTCAAGCTGGCTGGAACCAAGAAGATTATCGTAGCTGTAGCGCACCTGATTGTTGTTGATATCTTCTGGCTTACCGTTTTCCCAGTGCAATACCCTTACCTGTGCGCGACCAGCCTCACCTACCGTAATCACCTGCAAACTTTTAGTTGTTTTATCTGCAACCTGGGTTGTACGTAGTTCTAATCCCGGCAGATAAGTCACCCGTTGTACTTGGGTACTGTTACCGGTCTGCTGTTCACTCACTTTTAGCAATCGCATTCCATCACTGCCATAACGATACCATTCCCGATCACTGGCATCTTCACGGCTCACTGGCGTTACCTGTTGCAATTCCCCTCGGATATTCCAATTCAGGTTTTGCCCTGGCACTAATGTTTTCTGATGACCACCGGAATCAAATAGCGCATCCACCTGAGTTGGATCTGTCGTTAATGTACTCAATACCGCCCGGTTACTGCGGTTTGAAACTGTCATGTCTGTGGTGTAATTATTTTGCGTTGCAGGTGAACTGTGTCGGATTTGAACCAAATTACCACCACGATCATAAGTATAGGTACGAAGGTAATTGGTATAGGTGCTGTCGTCGGCAGGAACAGGCATAGCTGGTGAGGGAAGTTTGCTGCTTTGCTGGCCGATATTCGCCATTTCACGCCCTGTCGCACGAATAAGCTGATACAGGGAATCATAAACATAACGGTTCTCCGGCACTACAGTCTGATTACGCCAAAAGCGAGTAGCTTCCGCATCATTATGGATACTGATTACGTTGCCAACCGGATCATACTCATAACGCAGATCCTGCAACACTTTGGCTGTTGATTCTCTGTTATCTGCACGTCGGGTGGTAATACCTATCAGACGTTGAGTTTCTGGTTCATAACTGTATTCCGTAACCACGCCATTACCATGCTCTTCACGCAACTTATGACCTGCGGCTGACCAGGTTAAGGATTTAACAATAATCTGCTCATTCTGGCCTTTCACAGTCAACCAGCTACCTTTTAACTGACCAGCAATGTCATAAGCCAAACGTTGAATATTGCCTTTCGCATCGGTTTGGGTGAGTAAAGCACCAATGGCATTGGTTGTACTTTGCGTCGTATAGACCTCACTTGCCAACATACTCTGCCAGACGGTTTCATCATCACCCATCCAGTTCGCTTCCTGCCCTTCGGCCAGCAATTGGTGAGATTGGGATAAAATGGCGCCTGCCAGTGACTGACTTTCCAGCCGGGTAACTCCCGCCGTGTCGTAGTGGCGTATACATTGACCGGAGAGGTTATAGTCTTTCTCCGCAGTTGTATTCTCAGCCCAGATAAAACGCTCTGTTACATGAGGAGTATCTTCATCGGAAACCCGTTCGCTAACAGACAACAGACGACCGGGCAAAGTGTTGCTTTCATAGAGACGAGTCTGACGAACACCTGTTGCATTAACCGTCATGACCAGACGGCCTTCAACATCATTTAATGAGATGGTGCGACCAGCATCGACACTCTCTGTCCGCAAGGCATTACCAGCCAGATCATGCTGCCAGATAAAATTAGGTTTCACCGAGTCATTGGTCTGTTTTGCATCATATAAGCGTGGGTCAATACTGTGGTTCAGGTGTCCGCGGTTATCATATTGGTGACGAGTGATGCGGGTGTCAGTATCACCACTGACCACAGCACGGTGAAAACCGATATCACGAATGGACAGACCGCGATTATCCAACACGCTGACTGTTGGGGTTTGGGTATAAAAAGTGGTATCAGACGTACTCATAATCATATTCCTTTTATTTTGTTTCAAAGCTTCCCTTCCAATGAAATGGAGAAAGATCGCAAAATTGATTTCAGGTATGACAGGCCTCTCCCACCCTGGCACATACCAGAGTAGGAGGTATTAGTTAAAAGTTGATTTAAATAAGTGTTTTCTTGACCTGCCCCGCAAAGCTGGCTCCACCGTCGCAAGCCGTGTAGTGCACCTGCACCAGTACATCGTCCATATTAGCCAACAGTGACGACTGCATGTCATCCGCCTTCAGTGTATTGCCATCAATATGCTCATCCACAGCGCGCGGGAAGTTGAGTGTCCATTTGGAAACCGCTCCAGTCCCCTCAAATGATAGATAGCGCTCATCTTCCAAACGCAACTCAAAGCTACCGGCATCATTCAAGCCAGAAGAGAGTGCTACCTGCTGGCTAGCGCGCAGGTTGGTGACAATATGAGTTGCATCACCTTCTGTATCTGCCGAATTATTGAGGTACTTAACACCATGAATATCCGCAGTGAGCAACGTACTGCTACTGGTTTGGGTAAGCGTCGCCTTCACATTTTGATACGGCCCGATCAAAGTCGGCAATGTCACTGACACCGTTTTAATCTGGCGCAGATAATGCCCCGGATAGTCGTTGTCGAACAGCTTTTCACTCAATGCAAAATCGACTTTGCCTTCGGTTTTTAACTTATTGAAACCATCATCACCCAATAGAGCCCTGAGCGATACAGTACGTATCACATTAAGACGACGCTCATGGCGACCTAAATAAGCTGCTTCCATCTGATGCAAGTTGAGTTGCAATGCCTCACCCACTTGCAACCCACGGTAGTGATCATTCCAGGTACCAGTCTGGATAAAAGTGGTAGCGTAATCCCCCAGTTCATACTGCCAACAAGCCTGGGCAGACAAACACAGAGAGACCACAGCGTCATACGCCTGATAGTACAGCGCTGCCAGTTGACCACTCAGCCACTGGTACAGAGTCGCCTGGGTAAAGCGGGTGGTCAGGTAAGTCAGCATGGTCCGAATTTGTACCTGCTGCGCCTTCGCCTGTTGCAGAGAAGTCTGAGCCGCTTTCTCGCGCACCGCCAGTGCATCCAGTTGTTTGGTCAATGCCTCCACTTCAGACTGCGCTTGCTGATACTGGATTTGCCACTCTTCACGGCGACGGCGGTAGTTCTCAGTGGTCGCCAGACGATCAGCCACCACGCTGGTGGCCTGACCGGAAGCCATCAACCCGATAGCAATCGCCTCAGTCACCCCTTCATAACGCGAACCGCCATCAGCCAGACCGAAGATATTCGGAATCACTTTCAACGCTCCACTGGCGGTCTGTACACCGGTGGAAGCGGAAATCAGGGCCTGTGCTGAGGTTTGGGTGTCCATCACCAGTTGTTCCGCACTGGAGATGTTGTTTTGATACAAGGTGTAATAATGGTCATGACGTTGTTGCGCCGTTGCCTGACTGGCTTGCAGTGCCAGACGATCTGCCGCCAATCCGTCCAACGCCTGTTGTTGCAATGTGATGGCATAGCTGGACATATCCAACAATTGCTGTTGCGCCAACTCTTCCTGACCAGCGCGTTCGCTGCGTTCCAACAGACTAAGCAGGTTCTGACCAAAACCGGTCAGCGTACCGACTGCACTGTAAGCACGTGGCAACATAGCGCTGAAACGGTACGGCGGCACCGTCAACATTGCCCCGCTGACACCACCGGTCAAGGTACCCGACTGAGCGCGCTGGGCCAGTAGCGCTACCGGATCAGCAGGCGCAGCATACAACGGCAGGGAAAGTGGTTTGCCATCAACGGTCAGGTTATGACGCAAATTATATAACCGTGCATCCAACGTATCCCAATGGGACAACATCAGGACATTAAGCGGTTCATTAAAGTAACCATTATCTGCCAGTTTCAAATGGCTGACATTGCGGCCCGGCAATGCGGGTAAAGCAGCATTACTGTTACCCAGTTGATGTTCGAAGTCACGTAAAGCCATTTTTTGCCCGGCGGCTAAGGTATCAAGGGCTTGCGGTGTCCAGATACTGCTCAACGACACATCTGGACGAGGCCCCAGCAATTCAGCAGCCAGATTGTAGTAAACACGGGCCTGAGTCAGACCATCACGGGTCAATTGACGATACCACATATCTCCTTGAGCAATCAGGTTGCTGACATAGGCGATAAACACCGCTTTCTGATATATCACCGGATGAGCATAGGCTTGAGTATCGGGATCGATAGGATCGCCTAAATGACGTGATAGATCGCTATGTCCTTCAACCAACGGACGCACATTCCAGTAAGCCGGAGCATGTTGCGGTTTGTTTTTCATCGCCGGGTCAAAGATATAATGCAGAGATTTTTGTGCCGGTGAAAATTGCTGTTCACTGGCGAAACGTGTAGCAACCATAAACGGCAGGTGGAAAAACAGTTCCCAGAAATAGAGACCATTTGAACCGTTAAAATCCATTGGTTCACTCTTGCCGTTGGTGACCAGATCTGCCTCCAGAGAAGGATCCGCCTGCAAGGTGTAATCCAGCAAGCTATCCAGCCCCAGATTAGCCTTCTCAATCAAGGTACGCACAAAGGTAGTATTAAGGCGGGTCTTCGCAGGTAATGATGATGTCCAGAAATCCAGATATTGCACCAGACCGCGTTTGCTATCGTAACGAGAAACCAATCGTGGGATAGCATCCGGTGCCTTGCTATCCTGCAACGCGATATACACATTAAACCACTTGCTCACCCAAGAATAAGCCCCTTTGTTTCCTGATGAGTAGTCATAATGATTCCAAACAACGTTCAAACAAACCTGTAAGTAGTTTTTATTTGGATCGGTGGAAAAATCCGCTTCGGACAAGGTATGGGTCGTAGAGTAAGTTGCGCCGCTGGCGAGTTCGAAAGTTTCGCTACCATAATGTCTGAACAGGTTGCGGTCATCCGCAGTATCAACATTGATTTCCTGAGAGAATTTGCGGTTATCGGCGATTTTCTTGAAGTTTTTGATACTGGTTAGTGTCGGCCAATCAGGAGACATAAATGCAGATTCAAGTGTATCAATACTGATAGCGTAATTTATTGCACCAGACCAATCTCCCAAACGTGTACCATCTGGAATAGGCAAGTAATAACTGGCTGGCGTATCTCCTGCCCAAGCTATATAACTCCCCGCCACAGAGACAGAATGGTGCCCATAAAGCAAAAATACAGTATTCCATGCATCATTAACCGGCTGATTTATATCCCACGTTCCATTAGGGATAGATCCGCCACCATATCCAGAGGGATAATAGTTGATTGCTGCATTATGAAAGGTGTAATAATTTCCATTATGGTAATCCAGATGAAAACCTTCATCCCCTGACCATGAAAAACCATAACCAGATTTAGAATCGTACACAATATCGTTATACCCAAACGTATGGCGATTAACAAAATCCCCATTGGTCGTGGTTTGGATATGGAGAGTCAGGCCATCTTGATCGATATATACATAGGCCCCGGTAGTGCCCTGCTTCAAGTCATCAACTTTACCTACCCAACCCGTGCTTTCAAGATCTTCTGTTGGTTTGCCTGAAATAACCTTAGTAATCACATACTTTTTATCGTACACCGCAAATTGCAGACAATTCTGATCATCCGTTTCATCACGATAGGTACTGAACAAAAAGTTCTTACTCAACGGCTTGAGAATATGGCGATTGAAAGCTGAGTCACAATAAAGATAACCATAAACAGCAGGTTTATTTTTCTTATTGGCCCCATCGCCTTCAAAATGACGCACAAACACACCCAACATCAGGCGACCATACGGATTGCTGTCAGTCTCTTCCGTCGGATCAATACTAAAATCGGTGGTCGCCAGTAAATTTATATCCCGTAGTGTGATGCCATTTTCATTAATCAGCAAACTGGTGCGCGATATATCCTGATCATCATCTCCGTTTTGTCGCGTCATCAGCGTAGTAGTATTTGGTGCCGTCCAAGTATCATCATAACGTTTATAACCAAACTTTATGCTATAGGCATGGGTCTTATCGATATCTTTGCCATTAGCGTCTTTCTGTACCGCTGGGTCACGCTCAACCCAAGCCACATATAGTCGATCATTATAAAATACCGGGCGAACTGTATGCTCCAGCACCGTATCACCAGACAGCGGTAAGGTGATTTCCTGCCAATCATTCCAGCAATTTGGTGTCACCGGATTCCCTGCCGGATCTTGACGGTTTTTACTCAAATCCATCTGGCGCCAGTAGTAGCGATACGGTTTAGTGGTAGTGCGACCAATAAAGTAATAGATGGCTTGGTCAAATTTATCCTGATTAATATAACCACTGAGCACATACAGATTACTCACTGCCTCAAACTCATTGAGATACGCCAAAACAGCATCCTGCACACGATCCGGATCGAGTCGATTCTGGTTTAAAGTGGTTTCCAGCTTCGAGAAATAATGGCTTTTTTCCTGCCGGGTGATGGGTGAAATGTAGTTTTCAGCGTAATTTCGCACCTCAGCACCAGCAGCCCAGATAGCATACTGATTATCATTGTCACGCCATTCGTTCGCGGTAGAGGGTTCCATCGCTTGACGCCCCGGCTCAGAACCGTTAACCAGACGAGTCATATATTGCTGTATGCTGGCAATCGCTTGTGCTACCCGACTCGTCTCAACCTCATCAGCCACTTCCGGGTCAATTAGCAAATATTCGTACAAGTCTTCCACCGTCACTGGCTGACCACTGACGCCTTTCAACGTCGGCGCCACAAAATTCATATAGCCAGTCACCAACGCATCACGCTGGGATTCATTCAGTTGTTTTTCCATTGTCGATAACATAATTATCTGCCTTACTTAAATGGCGGTTTAGAAGCGGCCCCATTGAGCCATACGGAAAAATCAGCCTCACCCATTCAAGTGGTGAGTTTCTGCCATATTCAATGACTGCCCTTGACATGAGATACGCCAGCGACCAGCGCCTGACCGGTGCTTTGCCAAAGGGCATAATCACTGTCACGGTTCAGGACATAGCCTTGCTGTTGCTGCGTAACACCCAAACCGGTTTGATTCTGTGCCTGTTGCAGACGCAGAAGCGTATCCAGTTGCGGTGTGGTTTTGGCAATCCCACCCAATACCGCCCAAGCGGCTTGCAGTTCGTTAGCCTCCCAGCCCAACAGCGTTGCCAGCGTCTGTGCAGCATCAGATTGGCTCAACGGCGTGGCAGTATTGGCCGAACGCAAATAGGCCAGTACATCATTTTCAGTACCACCAGCTTTACCCACCTGGAGTAGCAAATCGCCGTAACGACTCAGGGTATAAAGCGTCCACAAACTGATATTTGTCACCGTTTCTGCGGCAATCCCAAAATAGGCCGGATTATCCAGCAGGGTCTGTACCATTACGGGACTCAAAGTGAATTGTTGGGTTAACAAGGAACGGCGCGCCACTTCACGTAATTGATGCAGATAGTTGGCCGGAATATCGGCGGCTATTTTGACGGTATCCTTCAATGCCCAAGTCGCACTGAGCCACTGATAGGTTGTTTGTCCACTCCAACGCAGCAACAATGCAGGCAGGGACTGACTCACGTTCAGCGTCTGCGCCAATAGACTGACAGCAACCCCTTGCTGAGTTTGCTGCGCCTGATTCAGCGTATTAGTCAGAGTAGTGATTGCCAGCTTCTTATCTGCATCAGACAGATTTTGTGTATTGACCACAGTTGCTATGACACTTTCTATGCCTGCATTAGTCACCAGCCCCACCTTATCGATAAGCGGGCTATTACCTGCCGAGAGCAGAGTAAACCAGTCAATGGCGTGACCACTGGTATCGACTAATGGCGCGCCACTGCGGGATAACAATGTTGCATCCACAAACGTACTGCCCAGGTTCTGCCACACCTGACGGATAAAATTCAACTGATCGTCAGTGCCTTGCGCGGGGAAAGTGGAATTATCACTCAACAATAAAAGCAGAGTTTCAACCGATAAATTGTGCTGCTGTTGCCATTGAACGATAGCGCTTAATGCTTGCAGCAAACTCAAAATATCCGCCGCCAAAGGAGAATCTTTTTTCGGTCCTGTGATCGCCGGTTTTCCTGCCAGCTGCTGCCAAACTACCCCTGTCCCAGCATCCAATCGGTCAGCCAAAGCACAGAAAGCCTCCGGATCTATCCCCAATGTACGCGCCAGATTAGCCAGGCGATAGAACGCCGACACGACAAACAGATTACAGTTCAGGGTACTTAACGTGATATTTCCCTGTTGACGAGCAATATTATCAGCCAGCAGCAGGAACTGACGGTGATTGAGGCCCAGTGCAGTGCTGATATGTTTGACACGCACCCCATCACCATCCGCGGTCGATGTATAAACAAAATCCTGATTATCTACTACAAATGATGTATCAAAGGTACCGGCAGCATTAAACACCTGGTCTAAAAACGACGTTGCTGGCGTAATAGCAAACGGAATCACCACTCGCAACCAGCCAGCAAACTGTTTAGCGGTGACACCGTACTGCGCCTGATAATGTTTGAACACACCTAACATACGCAAGGTGTTGTCGTTCATCAGCAAGGCAGTATTCGTCTCGCCCTCAGCATCCATAGCTGAGGTCACTAACAGGTCAACATCCTCATAGGGCAAATTCAACCATTTTTGCAGACGAACCATGCGATTGATGCGGTTTAACTTATCATCTGCCAGATTGTTAACCGTCAGAGCAAAATGAGCCTCTTTTCCACTACGACTAATAGTAATAGCCTCTGGCTTGCCGGCATGAATAAAACGGGCGCCATATACAAACGGAGTCGCAGTAGTGTCACCAGCGGCGACATTATCAGACTTAATAACCGTAGAACCCCCGACAGTTGAGCACAGCATCAGCTCCACTTGGGGTACAGTCAGATTAGTTCGGCTGGTCAGTATAGTCATATCGCTGAAACTGTCCGCGGTAAGTGAACTATCACCATAATTAAGCTGATAGAAATCCTGCCCAATGGTTTCAGTAATGATTTTCTGCTGTTCCGGCGAAAGCTGGCTCGCCATTATTTGCAATCGGGTCAACGCGCCGGCGGTCGCGTCGCTCAATTTTCCTTTTGCCGTTTCCCAGAAGTTTTGCGGCAGATCCAGGGTCTGAGGCAAAGTAATATCTTGCAAAGTCGTGCTCAATACCGACTGGGCAGTCTGAATCTGCTGATGACCGTAATGATACGGCAAATCATTCGGGTAACGGGTGGTGGAGAGTTTAGCATTTACCGCTTGCAGATCAGTCAGACTCAGTTTTTTCTGGATGGCCTTGGACAAGATTTCATTGACCAGTTGCAATTGCGGTATTACCTCATTGATTGCCTTATCATTAATTAACAAAGCTCCCAGATCTGGGCGACGCTCTGCCAACGTATTCATAATGGCGCCGGCACCATTCTTTTCCTGTTCAAGGGCCAGTTGATAGATATGGGTCAGATAGGCCACCGGCGCATCGTTCGCTTCCGGTGAACCACTTGGCGCTTTATCTTTCCAACCCGTATCTGCATCCAGAAACTGATTGGCATAATCTGGCCCCGCTACAGAAAACGGACTTCTCAGACTAACCTGAACAGCCTGGCTAAGAGAATTGCGGCGAAAATGGTGCAGTACCTGATGAGCATAGCCCACCGCCAGGTCATACATTTTCTCAGCATTGCGCCCAAGATCAGCACGATGCTCACGAATAAAACGCTCACGCGGTATACGTACCACATCAAACACTGAAGCATAACCAAGTTCGGTCAATTTACCGGGCAGGTTGTGGATCTCTTCGGTACGGGAAATCAGGGGGCTGGCGAGTTGATTCATACGAACTCCTGAGTTGAGATTTATCATGAGAAACAGGTTTTTTCGTGCAAAAAAATGATCACTATCGCTACGTTCAAGAGAGGTACCAGATTAAACACGCACATTAGGACATCAGGTCGTCTGGCCTTCCAAAGACGTCATATACAGCGACAATGTGTGAGGAAAAATATAATAAATCACAAAACTTGCTTACATTAAAAAATAAAATACAAACAATAAAATAACTTTACCTTTATATAACTTTATAAAATAAATATTTACTGATGTTTATGATTAACTTAACAAATAATCAATAATAGTTCGCAATATCACACCTTGAACAAGGTAATACCCAGTGTGTCGGAATATTGGTGAATGATAGTAACAATTCCGTAAAATAGTCTTTTATATCAATATGATAAAGATTTCCAACATATATTCATTATTTTTTTAAGCAATATAGTCTATCGAAAGGGAAATTAAAGGTGAATTAGTCAAAAATATATTTTACACCTGAACAGCTAAGGCTATAAATAAGAGTTTCTTTATTGACTCTAATGCGAGTAAGAATGTTACTTCTTTAATATGCTATACCGTGGAACAAAAAACCTGTTAAACACGGATAGAGATTTATTAGCTACTATCTGGTGAAAGTAGAAAGCTGGAAAGAATATTTATACAGGGTGCTCAGATACACATACACCGGTGGCATGTTCGGAATCGGGAAGATCAGAATATAATCGCGGAAATCCTTTTCTTCCGGCATCGGCAACGATTCAATATCGCTGCCCACTTTTTCCAGGATTGGCAACTTCTGTTTTTTCCGATAATCATCCCCTTTTTTCAGGGCTTAAATCCTGCAACATTAACCGTTTTATCCCTTTTTTTATTGGGTTATTTTTATAGTTTTCTTCATAAAATAACCGGCGAGAAAGCGATTTAATACCTATCTTCTCGGATAATATTTTTTTACATGCGGGTTTCTTTTCAATTCTCTATTAATAGTTAATGATTTTCGATTAAATGTAATTCACTCTCCTTTTGAAAAATTGCGTTTACTTGATAGGCAGAATTTAAACTGTTATTAAAAGTCATTTTTTAACTTATGGTTTTAATCGATATAAAGTTTTAACCGTTTTTTTACTCCTTTTAACGTCTGCTTTTTATTAAGTTTAATCATCATCGGATATCATGTTTTACTTTTAACGAACACTAATCATATCCATTTTTATCTTTACTGACTCTGTTTTTTTCGGATAATAAACCCCTTTTCAGGGCTTAAATCCTGCCAGGTTAACTGTTTCACCCCTTTTTTATTGGGTTATTTTTAGGGTTTTCTTCGTAAAATAACTGGCGAGAAAGCGCTTTAATCCCTACCTGTTCGTATAATATTTTTTTACGTGCAGGTTTCTTTTCAATTCTCTATTAATGGTTTATGATTTTCGATTAAATGTAATTCACTCTCCTTTTGAAAAATTGCGTTTATTTGATAGGCAGGATTTAAACTGTTATTAAAATTTATTTTTTAAACTTATGATTTTAATCGATATAAAGTTTTAACCGTTGTTTTTACCCCTTTTAACGTCTGCTTTTTGTTAAGTTTAATCATCATTGGATATCGTATTTTACATTTAACGAAGACTAATCATACCCGATTTTTATCTTTACTGACTCTATTTTTTTCGGATAATCAACCCTTTTTTCAGGGCTTAAATCCTGCCAGATTAACTGTTTTATCCCTTTTTTATTAGGTTATTTTTAGGGTTTTCTTCGTAAAATAACCGGCGAGAAAGTGCCTTAATACACATATGGTCGGATAGTATTATTTTACGCGCGGATTTCTTTTTAACTCTGTATTAATAATTTATGATTTTCGATTAAATGCAATTTATTCTCCTTTTGAAAAATTGCGTTTATTGAGTTAAATCCGTTTCTTGATATAAAAGCTTTAATAGGGTTAACGTAATTTATTTTAAGTTCATCCCCTCACTATAAAACTCTATCCCTCTCCTTTACCATTTATAATTAAATAACCTCATCACCCGGAAAACCATTTGGTCTAGTTTTATAAAGAATTAATCCTTCACCAAAAATCTCCTGATAAGTGTTCTCTAAACTATTAATTAATGCTTCAACATTAACCACCATTATTTATCTAACTCCCATTCTTGGTTAAACCAATTCATCTGCGATTTTGTTTTTCAAACCACTCGCAAATGAATTGGCTTTTAAAAACGCCCCATCTACCATTGATTACCAACGTACTTCTGAAGTAAGTAGAAACGTTACCGATTTTACTCGTTCCATCATGTCATAAGAAATCTGCATACTGATTTCGTCTGTGAAACGATATAAATCTTTCCAACCAAACTGCCTTTTTAAAATTTGCCTTGGTGGTATTGACTTAATCGGAGCACCTAAATTTTCTTTAACCCATTCCCTATCCATAGAATGCTTCAATAGTGATGGTAATTTATTGGGAAATATAAAAGAAGTTTTATCGCCTCTAAGCAACCTTAAAGTGACTTCGTTTAATATCTTCCCCCCCCGTTCAAATGATAAAAAAATACCTTCTCTCACCATATCAATATGAACATCTGGATCACCAGGAAAACTACTTGGCTTATTCTTATAAGGAATTAATCCTTCATCAAAAATTTGCTGATAGGTCTTACCCAAGTTGCTTATTAATGCCTCTGTATCAACTGTCATTTGTATAACCCCTGTTCTTGGTTAAGCTCATGTATCTTCGATTTGGCTTTTTCAAGTTGTTCTTCCCTTGCACCATAGTTCTTCAATGCTGGCTTTATTGCATTAAAATCACGATCCACAGCTGCTCTCAAGTCCTCCGCATCCTGTTCTATTTGAACCGGAGAATTCCGACCTCCATAGGTTGCACTAAGCTTCTGATGAACTTCTGCCGGAATGATGATTGCCGCAACATTTCTTGCCAAAAAATTTAACATATCTCTATCTAAATCAGGATATAACATTTTCAATCTTGCCTTAACAGCCGCCGCAGAAGGCATATGATCAGCATGTGTTCCATTCCTTGGCCTGCCCACAAAATTACTGTACAAATCCACCTCAAACAATTTCACCGGCGGTTTACTCAGATACACATACACCGGCGGCATATTCGGAATGGGGAATACCAGAATATAATCGCGGAAATCCTTCTCTTCCGGCATCGGCAACGATTCAATATCGCTGCCCACTTTTTCCGGGATTGGCAATACGGTGATTTGCGACGGAATAAATGGCCGTTCTTCATTCCCGGTATGGGCTGGAACCTGAAACTCCTGTTCGTTCGGCGTCCATAATATCGTTGGCCGATTTTCTCCCGGCTCCCAAAACTCATAATTACCCGTAGTCCGATTCAGTGTCATCATACGAACCGGCACTTTATCCAGACCACTTTCCGGGCCGACGTGATACCCCAGAACCGTCATCCTGCCGCTTTTTTCATCTCTTATCCAGCGGAAACGCACACGAGTCGGGGCTTTACCAAGCTGTTCGGCTATCTCACTAAGGCGATAGCGGTTTAAATAGTCCTCTTCGCCTTCATTCAGCTTCGGTGAATAAAACAATCCCATTAACCCGACCGTCAACGGATTCGGAGCCGCCAGCCAGCGCCCGGAGCTGGCAGCGCCACCGCCAATGTAACGCATCACCAGCGCTTCCCCATCCGCTGCCACGCTGCGGGTGGAGGCTGCTACGGCTGTAGCAGCGGCTTCGGCCTGCGCTTTTCCACCACGAAACCAGCGCTTATACCACGGTAATTTTTTATCCTGCGGTTTATCCGGCTCTGGCGGGTGTTTCTTGCCCTGGGGAGGCAATTCAGGCTTTTGCGCCGCTACCGGAGCGGGAGATGACGGCACCTGATATATTCCCATTCTGCCAAAGTTATTCGCGGGTTCAGCTTCAGTTCCCGCATCCGTACAGCCTTTGCCCCGCTGGCAGGATTTCGTAAACACCGGTATCGGCGGTGGAGGAGCCTGCGTTACAAGCTGTGGCCCAGACTGAACGCTTCCCGCCGCCTTCACCGGCGAAGAGAAATTCTGCGCCGCCATATTAGTGGGAGCAACAGCCCGGTCAGCAACCTCCTCCTGCTTCTCATAGCTGTCCATCACGGAATTGATCAGCCGGGCCCGACAGGGACAGGTGCTGACACTATCTAATGTGCCCGCTAATCGCCGTCCCATGCTAAACATGCTGGGTACGCCCCCGACAATCATGTAAGTACCGGAATGTTTACCGCAGGTGACGTGATCCCCTTCACGCGCGGTCGCCCGCCCGTTAAATGTGATGGTCTGGTCACCGGTGATGATAACTCCACCACAGGTCGTTTTATCACCAACGAGCAGATAATAGCCTTTTGCCATTCTATTGATTTCCCCATTGGTTTACAGTACGAAGAGTGGGTCTAACTAAATTGGTCATCATATCCTTACCACTTATAGGTTAATAGATAATCAATAGTGCAATGAATTTAACTTCAAAAGATATAGGAATATTCCGAAAATTGGAGAAATTAGCTTGATTGATTGTGGTAATTCATCATGTTAATTAACATATTGGATACATTTTTTTATCAAAGGTGGGCATCACGAATGAATTTAAAATCAATGGCGACATCGGTTTTACGCACTACATGATGTTTGAGAAGGCATATCAAACTGACAGGATTGCACGGTAAGTTTTCTCAAGCGCTGATCAAAAGACCGTCAATTTGTCATTAATGTGAGATGTATTTGCTATCTGTCTGTCCATCATCACCATTAACATACATTAACGTTATCAAATTCAAAGAGCCAACACTGTCACCCATTTCTGTTTTTTCCGATAATTATCCCCTTTTTTCAGGGCTTAAATCCTGCCACATTAACCATTTTATCCCTTTTTTATTGCGTTATTTTTAGGGTTTTCTTCGTAAAATAACCGGCGAGAAAGCGCTTTAATACCCATTTGTTCGAATAATATTTTTTTACGTGCGGGTTTCTTTTCAACTCTCTATTAATGGTTTATTATTTTCGATTAAATGTAATTAACTCTCCTTTTGAAAAGTTGCATTTATTGAGTTAAATCCATCTTTAATATAAAAGCTTTAATAGGATGAGTGTAATTTCTTTTAAATTCATCCCCTCACTATAAAACACTAGTTCCCTTCTTTTACCATTTATAATTAAATAACCTCATCACCCGGAAGACCATTTGATTTAGAGCCTATCCCAATAGGGTTTTGTTCCAAACTATAATCCCGCACGCAAAATGTAACATAGCTTCATAGTTTTCGACCTTCTTTTCCCATCGGATCAGTATCCGGCGAAAGCGATTCATCCAGCTATGAGTCCTCTCGACAACCCATCTTTGAGCTTTAAAGTCCGTATTCTGGCAGGCATCTGATTCTTCCTTGCGAGACTGGATGTGCGGCTCGTAGTGCCGACTTTGTAGATAGCCTCTCAGCCATTCAGCATCATATCCCTTATCCAGACACAGCCTGACCTTTTTACCGGGCTTGCCTGTCTGAAGTGCATCAAGCGTATCTGCAACCAATTTGATATCGTGCGTGTTTGCCGCGGCAACAACGAGTGAAAGAGGAAGCCCGTTAGTATCGGTCATGAGGCTGCGTTTTACGCCTTGTTTCCCCCGGTCCGTGGGGTTACGACCTGTTTTTTTGTCCCCGCTAAAGGGGATTTGGTCATGCAACCATCCAGTGATAACCACGACCAGTCGATGATCGCGAGATGCTTGCAGGCCAGTAAACCGTTCTGCCAGAAGCGTTCAAAAACGCCGGCGTCACGCCATTCCTGAAAACGACGGTGAGCCGAACTTGACGAGCATATTCCTGTTGCATTCAGGGCGTTCCATTGGCAGCCCGTTCTGAGCACAAAGAAGATGGCATCCATAGCGGCGCGGTTATCAACTCGTTTACGATGTGTGCCCAGCGGATGCTGAGTTTTATGTTCGGGAATAAGTGGCGCCATTTTTCCCCAAAGTTCATCACTGAGCCGCCATTTGTTGTTTGCCATACTCTCTATACCTTCAGAAATTATCCGTTCTAGAATATTATACAACATGACAATTCCTTTTGGGATAGGTTCTTAGTTTTATAAAGAATTAATCCCTCACCAAAAATTTCCTGATAAGACTTACTCAAACAATTAATTAACGCTTTAATATTAACTGCCATTATTTATATAATTCCTATTCTTGGTTAAGCCAATTCATCTGCGGTTTGCCTCTTCAAACCGCAGATGAAAAAGCTTTTAAGAAAAAACTTCCTCCTTTCCATTAACTACCAACGTACTTCTGAGATGGGTAAGAATGCAATTGACTTCACTTGCTCCAACAGATCGTAATCAACCTGCATACTGGTTGGTATCCGAAAATCCAGTAGCGTATACAGTTCCGTCCAACCAACATCTTTCTTGAGAAATTTTCGCGGAGGAAGAGCCTTTTCAGGCTTACCAAACTGCTCATGCACCCATTCCCTAGTCATTAAAGGCTTCAAGGGAGAAGGTAATTCATTAGGGAATTGATATAAAGGTCTCTTCTGATCAAGCAGAAAAAGCTCTACAGCAAATAAAATCTTACCATCTCTTTTAAAAGCTAAATGCATACCCTCTTTAGCTATATTCAGAGCAATGAATGAAGCTCCAGGATATCCTGTTGGTTTGGTTTTATAAGGGATTAGTCCTTTATCAAAAATCTCCTGATAGGTTCTCCCCAAACTATTAATTAACGCTTCAACGTTGATAGTCATTATTTATATAACCTCTATTCTTGATTCAGCCAATTCATTTGAGATTTAACTTCCAAAGTTGTTCGCAAATGAATTAGCGTTCAAAAATAACTACTCATCTATTGTTAATTACCAACGCACCTCTGAAGTGGGTAAGAAAGTCAGAGATTCAACCTGTTCAGTGAGATCATAGGAAATCTGCATACTTGTGGGAATACGAAAATCAAGTAATGTATATAATTCTGTCCAACCAAACTGGCGCCTCATTACCATCTCGGGAGGATGAGATTTCTCAGGCTCACCAAACTGTTCATGAATCCATTCACGTGACATTTTAGGGATTAATGGTGATGGCAATTCACTAGGGAATAAATAAGCAGGTTTATCATTAACTAAAGTTAATGTAATCTCCTTTAATTTTCTATCTTTCCTATAAAAAGACAAAAAAACCCCTTCCCTTACCATATCCAAACATATCACTTCATCACCAGGAAAACCTTTTGGTTTCGTTTTATAGGGAATTAGTCCCCCATCAAAAATTTCTTGATACGTTTTACCTAAACTATTAATTAACGCTTCAATGTTGATCGCCATTATTCATATAACCTTTGTTTCTGATTAATCTCATGCATCTTCTCTTGAGCTTTTTCAAGCTGTTCTTCTGTTGCACCATAGTTTTTCAGCGCTGGCTTTATTGCATTAAAATCACGATTTACAGCTGCCTTCAAGTCCTTTTCATCCTGTCCTATTTGAATCGGAGAATTTCGGCCTCCATAGGTAGCACTGAGCTTCTGATGAATCTCAGCCGGAATGATAATTGCGGCAACATCTTTAGATAGCTGATTCAATTGAGCATCTGTTAATTTAGAATTTAATCTCTTCAACCGTTTTTTAACAGCCGCAGCCGAAGGCATATGATCCGCATGTGTTCCATTCCTCAACCGCCCGGCAAAGTTTCTATACAAATCCACTTCAAACAACTTCACCGGCGGTTTACTCAAATACACATACACCGGCGGCATATTCGGGATCGGGAAGATCAGAATATAATCGCGGAAATCCTTCTCTTCCGGCATCGGCAACGATTCAATATCGCTGCCCACTTTTTCCGGGATTGGCAATACGGTGATTTGCGACGGAATAAATGGCCGTTCTTCATTCCCGGTATGGGCTGGAACCTGAAACTCCTGTTCGTTCGGCGTCCATAATATCGTTGGCCGATTTTCTCCCGGCTCCCAAAACTCATAATTACCCGTAGTCCGATTCAGTGTCATCATACGAACCGGCACTTTATCCAGACCACTTTCCGGGCCGACGTGATACCCCTGAACCGTCATCCTGCCGCTTTTTTCATCTCTTATCCAGCGGAAACGCACACGCGTCGGGGCTTTGCCAAACTGCTCGGCAATCTCACTAAGGCGATAGCGGTTTAAATAATCTTCTTCACCTTCATTCAGCTTCGGTGAATAAAACAATCCCATTAACCCGACCGTCAACGGATTTGGGGCCGCCAGCCAGCGCCCGGAGCTGGCAGCGCCACCGCCAATGTAACGCATCACCAGCGCTTCCCCATCCGCGGCCACGCTGCGGGTGGTGGCCGCTACTGCCGTAGCAGCGGCTTCAACCTGCGCTTTTCCACCACGAAACCACCGTTTATACCACGGTAATTTTTTATCCTGCGGCTTATCCGGCTCTGGCGGGTGTTTCTTGCCCTGAGGAGGCGGTTCAGGCTTTTGCACCGCTACCGGAGCGGGAGATGACGGCACCTGATATATCCCCATTCGCCCGAAGTTATTCGCGGGTTCAGCTTCGGTTCCCGCATCCGTACAGCCTTTGCCCCGCTGGCAGGATTTCGTAAACACCGGTATCGGCGGTGGGGGAGCCTGCGTCACTGGCGGTGGACCGGGCTGAACGCTTGCCGCCGCCTTCACCGGCGAAGCGACATTCTGTGCCGCCATATTAGTGGGAGCAACAACCCGATCAGCAACCTCCTCCTGCTTCTCATAGCTGTCCATCACGGAATTGATCAGCCGGGCCCGACAGGGACAGGTGCTGACACTATCTAATGTGCCCGCCAATCGCCGTCCCATGCTAAACATGCTGGGTACGCCCCCGGCAATCATGTAAGTACCGGAATGTTTACCGCAGGTGACGTGATCCCCTTCCCGCGCGGTTGCCCGCCCGTTAAATGTGATGGTCTGGTCGCCGGTGATGATAACTCCACCACAGGTCGTTTTATCACCAACGAGCAGATAATAGCCTTTTGCCATTCTATTGATTTCCCCATTGGTTTACAGTACGAAGAGTGGGTCTAACTAAATTGGTCATCATATCCTTACCACTTATAGGTTAATAGATAATCAATAGTGCAATGAATTTAACTTAAAAAGATATAGGAATATTCCGAAAATTGGAGAAATTTGCTTGATTGATTGCGGTAATTCATCATGTTAATTAACATATTTGATGCATTTTTTTAGCAAAGGTGGGCATCACGAATGAATTTAAAATCAGTGGCAACATCGGTTTTACGTACCAAATAATTTTAGGGAAACGATGTCGGGTTGACAGGATGGTAAAGCAAGTTTTCTCGAATAATAGTCAGATCGTTTTTTGCTACTTAATCAATATCCATTCAAAGTGCTGACCAAAAGACCAACACTTTGTCATTAATCTGCAAAGTTGTTCAAGCTCTGACGAGCTTTGCTAATCATTGCAGGGAGAGTTACCCTCCTGCACAGGCAAACATGCTTTGCTGGTGTAGATTGTGGGCAAACTGGCAGCTTAAGGTCAGCTCTTTTTTACTATGCCCCCGAACCAGTAACGCTTCCCAACGATGATGATGACCGGGCACAAACCCCGTACAAGCAAATCCCGCTTGCTGCAAAATTTCCATAGCCTGGAGAGTACCTTCCCCTACCGGGAGTTTCACATATACCAGTTTATGAGCGGGTAACTCCGCCACCTCTTTTACCCGCTCAGTTGTCTGCTTTTCCACCCACACTTCCAACCGGCGTCCATGATTGGTCATGCTGATATCGGCATCAACCGGTTCTTCCGGTTGTAAAGGCTCTTGACCAAACACTTGAGTCACCGAGTTCAGCCAATTTTGCCAACCTGAAGGCCAATGTAACTCTGGAAAGGGCCAGCTTTGCAGAGGCAAGCAACCCAGTACGATGCTTTCCGGATGTGTCTGATCAAATGGTGAGGTGACATAATCCGGCAACAACCCTGTGGTGTGAAAACCCAGGTTTTGAGCCAGACGCTGGCTGTGATTATGTGACGATACCTGCTTAATAGTGAGTATGCTTAACCCCATTTCCCTGGCCTGCTCACACAAGTATCTCCCCAGTGCGGTAGCAATCCCCTGACCACGCGCCTGTGGGTGCACCGCGATAAGCGCCAGTTCAGCGCTTAACGAACAGCGCTTATCCTGCCATAGCGCCGCATGCCCCAACACCTGCCCATCCTGTACCGCAACAGCAGAATACCAGTGTCTTGCCGCGTTATAGCGGCCAAGCATGGTTGGCAAATAGACTTCCGGGTAAACATAATCTTCGCCGTAAACAACCCGAAACAAAGCACTGACACCGGTAGAATCCTCTTCCCGGAATAATCGAATCAATGGTGTTACTGGATTTATGCTCATGCTGCCTTCTCTTCAGCACTATAACCACGATTATCAACCACCCGCATCAGCTTACCGGAGCGTGGATGCGTGACCATATTTTCCAGGGCGCAGTAAGTGACTTCCACATGCAGTAATCCCTGACAACATAATTTTGCCATCGCGGGTTGCGCCGCCAGCAACGCCTGATGTACTGCTGTCGCAAGCGGCATCGGTGACGAGCCGCTGGCTAACAAGAGTTTTATTTTATCTATACCATCCTGACGGCTCAGTAATAGCTGCCAAGCCAGTATTCCCTCTTGCTGTCGCAGTAAATGAGCAATATGGTCAGGAAAAAGGGATAACGTGCCAACCCGTACCCGGTGAGCACTGCCCGCCCGCCCCTGCAAAGCGAACTTGCGACGTGGCCGCCCAGATTCTTCACACCAACACGCCAGGTCGCCAGTAGGATAACGGATAACCGGCATCAGACGCCGTTGCAAGTTGGTAACAACCAACATGCCGTTTTGTCCCGACGCGGTAATCGGCTGACCACTGGACTCATCAATGATTTCAACAATCGTATCCGTATCAAAAACCCGATGTTCACCGTGACCACAATCGGGAGAAGCAGCACCAATGAGACCGGCATCAACACTGGCACAACCAATTGAGCCAATGCGTGCATTGGGGAATACATGACCCAATAGTGTCAACTGCTCTGAAAACAAGCTTTCGCCACCGTACAACAGACGCTCAATACCCGGCATGGTCTGGCCGATCTGCTGCAAGGTACTAGCAAAACGTAACAGTTGCGCCGGCACCCCGGCGAGAACGTTAATCCCCAAGCTAACAATCGCGTCAGCCAACGCCCGATCATCAACTGAACAGGTAAACGGAAACTCCACCACCGGCACAGGTGAATAGGACAAAGCACCGTGAATAAATAACAGACTGGTATACAGATCACCGGCAAAAAACAGGTTGGCAACGCGGTCATCAGGCTGTAGTTGCTGTGCCAACCCTTGACCAAATGCGCGCACAAAAGCACGCCATTCATTGCAACTGAACACCGACAACCTACCCTCACTGGTCGAGCCACCGGTTTTGAAAACATGACCTCCGTTGATAGGACCAGTCAATACCGGCCAGTTTTCCAGTGGTTGCGACTGCTGCCAATAGTCAGCAGGATCGATTAATGGTAGATCAGTCAAGGTCCAGCCAGAGCGGGGCAGATCACAATACAGATCCCTAAAGAAAGGAGCATGATTGCGGGCATATTCAACCAAATCGTGTAATGATAATGTCATGATTTACTCAAAAAGTAATATTATGGGTCTCAGGTTCGGCTATCCAGCACCAGCGGCGTTTTGCCACTTTGCGGGTGACGGCGAAACTGTCCGGCTGGCGTAAGGATAATTTCCAGTTGAAGCATTCCACCACTGACAACCTGATTCAGCATTTTATGTTGCATAAGATGCCCGCGTACCTGGTTAACATCACCCTCAGCTAACACATGGATGTATTCGCCACCACCAGCGTGATTCCCTATCAGCCACTGCACCGGAAACGCCAAACCAGCTGACAATTCAGTTGGATTCACAAAAATAGAACCTACCCGCATCAATGTCCCATGACGACCTACCAATCTAAAACGCGGCGCCAGTAATCCGCAGGCACAAAGACCGGGTAGCCAGTGGCCCAAATCGCCCAAATCATAGCGTTGAATCACCTGCCCTTCCCGCGCCAAAGGCGTAAACACTAACCGACCGGTCTCACCGGGCTGGATCGGCTGGTCACTATCCAGAGCCAGTATTTCCAGCCACTGAATATCAGATAACAGATGGAATTCCCCATCGTGGCAACAAGCACAAGCATGGCCCAATGGACCAGCATCAACGGAGCCATAAATTGCCGAGCGGATCACCTGGATGCCAAAACTGGATAAAAACTGACGACGCTCTTCACTAATATGCTCGCCACCAGCAAAAATTTTACGCACACCACCATAGGCACGTAACGCAGCCTCTTCACGTTCAAACAGTTGATACATAGTGCTTGGCATCCCTACCAGCGTGTTAACCCCTTGAGTGACAATAAAATGTCTGATTTGGCTAAAATCATCGTTTATTGGGCCGCCCATCGGGTAATGCGGCACGGATAATTTATCCAGAATAGTGAAGAAACTCAGCAGACCACCATACAAGTTGCCGCCATACAGCAGATTCATTACCCGGTCCTGCGCCGGATCTAAACCGGCGGAAAACAGACCATCCGCCGCTGCCTGCATCTGACTGTGATAATCTCTGTGACTGAAACCCGCCAGTTTCGGCGTACCGCTACTGCCGCCGCTGCGGAAAAACACCTGTGCTTTCGACGTCACCCCATTTTGCTGAAACTTTTCTTTATCCATCACTGGAACCCCTGCCAGCTCTGGAGGATTGATCGCCAATTTATCCAGTGTGACATGGCCCGGCAATTGTTCCGCTTTCAAGCTGACTGATACACGCCGAGCAAGCCGGGTCAATGCATAAACACCGTCATGTGGCTCACCTTCATAACCATCATGCATCGCTCCGGCCTGACATACCCGGCTGACACCTGCGGCCAGCAACTGGCGGCTCAACATCGGCAGTTCATTTGTTTCGGCGATCAAAGCACAACTTTGCAAATAGGGGCGCCACGGTAACAAAATTTCCACCAGTCGCGCACGTGGCGCCGGGCGAATTTGCAGGGTACGATACAATGGCGATGGCGCAAGCTCCTGGCGTTGCACCCAAGCTACCCGCCATCCATCCCCTTCTTCTACTGAACCAGTCAGACCAGCAAAAGTATGATCTAACTGCAAAAATGCCATCTGGCTGCTGATTTCGGCCGCTTCCTGTATGTCAGGCTGTAAGGCCGGCCATACCGGCGCCCGTCGTGCCAACCCAGCAGCCACGGCGCTCGCCACCTCCCGCAAAACGTTCTCATCAGTGCTGTCTACCAACAAACACTGTGGGCTGGAGCAAGCTTGTTGATCAAACCGGCAAACATCATCAGCCAACGCGTCGTAATCAGCATGATCGGCAGACTCCGGAGCCAGATAGGCAAAGCTGATACGATGTCCCCAGTCGATCCAGCGGCAACCGGGCCGCAATTGGCTACGGATAGCGGTCAATGCGGTATGACTCCCCCAGGCTGACACAGCATCAGCACACTCCAGCAACGTTGACAGTTGATCAGACGGTAAAGGTAATACGGATACATAAGGAGCCAACTTGCCACTCAGGTCATAGCGCAGGAATTCCGCCAATAACTGTGCATTGAGGCCCTGATCACTGCTACTGGGGCGTAGCCAGTTAACATTACCTACCAGCAAACTCTCCAGCACAGCCATAAATGGCAGCAACGGCGCATTAGCCGGTGTGATATGCACCACCAGCCCCAGAGGTTGCCAGGTTTCAAAACGGGGCTGTGTATAGTCAAAACGACGCAGGGAAAATGGTTGTTCGCCCAACTCGTGCCGTAACTTCGCCTCCAGCAAATCACGACGACAAAAGCCGCGTAAAGCGGCGATTGTCGCTGTATCCAGTGCAAGCACAGAAGCGACAGTATCGAGACTGTCGGCAAAGCGCCCAGCACAGTCCAATACTTGTTGTACACTTAGGGGACAAGCCAGCGTATCCGCAAGGCTGCTTTTAAGTTCGGCCAATACCGCGTCGGGCTCCAAGTCAGATATTATCTTGCCATTAACTAAATACATTTCAGGACTCCTTTATCAACTCAGAGGCCGCAATCGCGCAGCTGCGGCTTTTACTTGTACCGGCACGACCCAATAACTCAAACCAATCAGTAGCCAACCCACAACCGCATTCAACGGCTGAATGCAGCACTGCCAAATCGCTCACCACGATACTGTGTGCCGGGCTGGAGGTGATATAAGGCGATGTCAGATGCAGAAAACCGGGTTTACCATAGGGTTGAACCGCCATATTAGCCGTATCACGAATATAGGCACGGGCATAAGTTGGTACATGAAAATGGTGATGCCGACACTCAACATAAGGCACCGGATGTTCAACCGAACCGTAACCATCCCGGCAACGCTCGTCAGGGATCCCCAGCTGTTCACCTAAACGCTGGTAAAACAACGATCTTGGGATTGCTTTATCGGCGTGTGTTTTCCAGCCACCCCCTAAAAATACCAGTGATTCAGGATGTAACTGTATCGGCGGCAGGCCCATTTCCTGCATCCGTTCCAGTGCGAACCACAGAAATGCCGGAAAGCCCAGCATACGCACCGGCAGCCCTTGCACAGCAAACTCCTGCAAGGATCGGATCACCCCAAACGGATCAAACTCATTGCCTTTTCCATTGTGGCGCAGTGCATAACAGGCTTGATTCACTGGCGCGTATTTACACAGATACTGATCGGTATAGGCAGTTCCCAGAGTAATCGCTCCGGCGGGTTCATAACTCAACAACAAATAGTTACAGGGCTGTTGCGGCGTATTCCAGCCGTAATACTCGAAAATCCTCTCAACCATATTCTGGGCCGCCTGTATACTGCGGGTATCGTAACGCATACGGCTTTTCTGACCTGTTGTCCCGGATGAGGTCAATTCCAGCGCATCCTGACCGGTGGTACTGAGCAGCAACTGATGTTTAAAATAATTAGCGAAAATGGGCGGTAAGCGCGCCCAATCGTTTAGTGTTTCCAGTTTTTGATCATCCAGGCCATTAGCCTTCAGCCACTGGTGATAACCAGAGGTGTGTTCACAATGATATCGCGTCAGTTCGCGCATAGCCGCGTCAAACAGTTGGTCGCAAGCACTATCGGCACGATAAGGATGATCAAGCGCGCAAAGGGCGTCAACATAAGCAAGAGAAGTCAAAAATCATCTCCAGAAATAAAGAAAGAAGGGCATTTACTCCCTTAAAATAATAAGTAAGTTGTTTCATCATCTCGGCAAGTCAAAAACCTAATATCCCGCCGCAAAAAATGACTGCATGCTGAATACAACTACTTAACCAAATAAAAATGAGTCACCGTTTTGGGAAAACTAATATTTAAATTTGTTAATTCCTTGTAAAGAAAAAAAGAGCAAATATAATAACTATGATTTGACCAAGACCAATGTAATAACGAGCTTATATTTAATAATCTTATCATCGAATCTAATCATAATTACTTATACCCTTCATCTTTCAAGTTGCTGCTTTGTTGGCTGCGTTCACTTGCCCCAGTCACATAGTTATCTATGCTCCTGGGATGCGTTCTCTTGCCGCCGCGCTGCAACTTGAAATCTATTGGGTATATACGCCAATCGATCAAAAAATAGTTAAAATCAAACCACCAGATACGAATTCACTATCAATGATTAACATTTAATAAACAAATAAAATCCTGAAATCCATACAATATTTACACATGATTCATTGTTAACATAATAATCAACAACATTATTTTTCCAGTAAATTTCATCAATAATAAAAATATCCTTACCAGAAAGATAATCATTAAAACCAATGGAATGAGATTCTTACTTTTAGTCTATTTTTATCCAGCAATGATAGATACGCCGAATTATTTACAGCAGTATAAGAAACACAGATTTAAAATCTGTATTTATATTACCGACATTTACATCGCCTAGAAAATAAACAATTTATGATATAACTAATACCAATCAAATTTTTTTAAAAACATAAAAAACCCATGAAAAAATTAGAAATAAAAAACATATTTCTATACACATGATAGAAATCTGCTCTTATATAATTACTTTACTTACTTTATTAATTTTTCACGTTAACATTTCTTTATAAATTATTATCACCTCTAGCAAGAAATAAAATACCCAAATAAGAATTGCTAATAAGTTATACCATATATAACTATATTTCAATAAAAAACTAAAAGTTTTTATTATGGTAAAATCGCAAAGATACACAATATACTGCTTATATTTTAAATATTGTTACTATTTACCACTTTATTTCACAATTTAGTCCAGAATTACAATCCTATATTATTAATACTTGAAAAATAACAATAGTAAATTAATTAAAATCTATTTTATAATTTACCACATGAACATTACTTTACTTTCACCTATGTGATAGTTTTATAATTTATTATTAAAAAAAGACGACAATAAGCATAAAAATATAAAAACCACTTTACTCCGTTAATTATAAATTTAATTTAAAAATAATTAATATTAGGTTTTTCATTCAAGCCATTTGCAATATTTAAAATAAAACAAGATAATAAACATTATAATTCATACTGAATACAATTATATCTCAATGAAAAATCACATTGTAAGAATCTATAAAAAACAATATGGAATTCATGCTTTAAATATTATCACCACTTAATTTAAGTGGTTTAATTTAAAATTACCACCCTATATTATTTCAAAAGAAAAATGATTTAATCACTTTAACTAAATCATTTTCATGAAAAATATAATGACATAGAATTCACCCTAAGATCCTTTTAGCATTAATCATATTTAATATATTATCCTTGAAAAAAAATCAATATCGTTGTATTTTCCAACTGACTACTCTATAACTAAATTTCAATTATCAGGCATTTTTCCCTCTGCCAAGATAATTATAACCGACCTCACCTAAAGGTCTCGTCAGAGGTTTTTATTTCCTGTTTTTCCGCATGAATACATTCTGTCGGAAGGAGTAACAAGTAACGCCTTTCATATATTCATGCTCAACATAATAATTCATTAATATTACTGTCCGCTCAGGAGTGTATACAGGGCGAGATCTCACATTTTTGGTATGGTTATTCAGGTTAAATAAAAATCAGACGGTGACTTTTTATCAGCATTTCTATCATTAAAACGTTAAAATCACGCCATTCCTTAAAAAGTAATCATTAATAATGAACATTTTTAACTTTATCAGCAAGATAGATGCTCCACGTTCTGACATCAATAAAAAACATGAATTAATGGATGTGATTTTTTTGGCTTTTTCCGCGGTATTAAGCGCAGCTTCTGGCTGGAAATCGATTCAAGAATTTGGTGAGTTACAAATCGAGTGGCTTAAACAATACACCCATTTTACTCACGGTATTCCTCGCCGTCACTGTATTGCTAATATTATCAAAATGATAGAACAAGATGCCTTAGTCGAAGCCTTTTATGCCTAGATCAACCCGCGTCGGGTCAAGGCAGGAAAAAGTATCATCGCCATTGATGGAAAAACGCTACGAGGAACTTGTAAAGGGACATTGTTTGAAGCCCTGCATGTGGTGAGTGCTTATGATGTTGAATCGGGGGTTGCCCTCTATCAGCGTGCCGCTGAGAGCAAAGGTAAGGGAGGCCCAGTTGCCAGACAGTTAATTGAATTACTGGCTCTTGATGGGGCGATTGTCACCATGGATGCCCTGCATTGCCAGAAAGAAACCCTTGAGTTAATTAACCAACGAGGTGGGGATTTTATTGTTGGCCTGAAAGGCAATCAAAAAAACCTCTATGAGTTTATCAAAGCGCGTTTTGCCGCACATTACGATCAAGATGAACGGGTTGAATTTACGGAGAAAAATAGCGGTCATGGCCGAAAAGAATTCCGCCATGTCATGCAAATTCCGGCCGCATTGCCTGAGGTACTTCAGCAGAAATGGTCTTCAATACAGAGTGTGATTGAAGTGGTGAGTGAACGAAGTGTGAAAGGTCAACCTCCCCACCGTGATTCACGTTGGTATGTCAGTTCTCTTCCTTTGGATGCGGCAATCGCCGCCAAGGCAATTAAGAAGGCACTGGTTGGTGGAAAACGAGCTGCATTGGGTCTTGGATGTTACCTTTCGGGAAGATGCCATATCATTCAAAGCGCCTGATGGAGCAGCCCAAATGGCCCTGTTTAACCGAATTGCGTTAAATGTGATTAAACAGAATACCAGTATAAAGGACAGTCAGGCGGCTAAACGTCGAAGGGCTACTTGGTCAAGGGAATTCCGCAGTCAGCTTATTTTTGATTAAATTAAATACAAAGTGGAATCCCACCCTGCTATACCCAATAGCTTTCAAGTTGCAGCGCGGCGGCAAGTGAACGCCTCCCCAGGAGCATAGATAACGATGTGACTGGGGTAAGTGAACGCAGCCAACAAAGCAGCAACTTGAAAGATGAAGGGTATAGAAGTATGGTGGCTGGCTCTCGTTCACCAGCCGAAAAATCAGAATTCACATTAATACTTCAATTCCTTTTTTTTCAATGATCATAAGCAGCTTTAATGCTGCACCAGTAGGGTGTGTTTCATCTCTCTCCCATTTCTGAACGCTATTTGCAGACATATTAATAGCAATAGCTAACGCTCCTTGACTTATATTGTAATGTTTACGAATTTTTTTATACGATCACCAGTCATTACATCAGGAGAAGAGTAATCTTTATTTTCTTTAACCAGTGAGTTAATTTCTCGCATGGTTATGTTCGATACTGTACCAGATTTATGAAAACGTTCAGCCATTTTCTGCATTTTAATAAGTCGGTTATCATTCATCACATATTACCTCTATTAATAAACCATACAATAAGTTACCGAAAAATCATCTGTGGCAAAAATTCTCATTTCCGTAAGCCGAACAAAGTTTTATATAGTAATATTTACCATAGTAAATATTACTATATATTGCAACCACTTTTTATTAAAATCAGCACTCACGATGAAAAATATATGAAGATTAATCCGGATAAAACTCCGATGATAATATTGATGCCATACTCCAGATACATTCATTCGAAAATACATCCAGTTATGTTTCATTAACAGTAGATGAAACTGCATCCATCCAGACTTTCACAAACCAATTTTCATCAGAAATAGTATTTTTCAGGTTCTCACCGGTAATTTCAGTCAACTAGCCCAAAAATCACTCACTCGATTTCCTGTAGCATTCAGATAAAACATAATGACGATATACTTTACATTCCGTATTTTTGCGCTACTATAAAAATATCTAATATATAATTTTCTATCCGTGCTCATAAATATAATTGAATTATAAATAATAAATTACCCAGAACGTGCATAAAATGTCGTGACGAATAGATTTTTTAAGAGAAATTTATCCAAGTTAAAATAATGAAGTATAAAAACATATTTACTTTGTATCTATTTCCACTGTAACTATCGTCATGGCTATTAAATTTATAGCAGTAGAAATAGAAGTTCCAGAGAAACTATGGTTATCAGTAGCTTTATCTATTAGTTCAGGAGCCTAAGATGAAAGAAATTAAGAAAAAAGAAAAAGGTAAAATGCTTGGTGTTAATAGACACTCCTTCTTCGTTGTTAATCTAACCAATAAAATTTTAACAGGTGATGTGTTTTGGAGTAACTCTTCAAATACGAGCGCTCTAAATGTCAATGGATTATATCCAGCAACCGCTTCACTTCTTCAAGATTTCTATCCTGAAAGCGGGAAAACTGATTATTGGCGATGGACTGAAAAAGGAAGGAGATATCAATTAGATTGTTATGACAATGATATATATGTTGCCGTTGTCATTAGCGATTATGGAATTGGTGTATTACCTTCTGGAACCAGCCCAGACACATGGAAATGGTAGATTTTCCTCCATTGAATTATTTATAATTATGTGGAGAATACGAGTTTTAGACTCTGCCTTAAGCCATAAACTGAAGCCGATTCAATAAAAATCATGATTTTTATTGAATCGGCTTAAAATATGGCAATCAAAGTCTCAAATATATAATTAACCTACGTTATCACCTTATATTTTTTTAAAAAAATGATACCTAAATCATAAAAAAACACTGTATTTTAGTCTGCTATAAAATTCAATACTTTCTACGTACCATTTTAACAATACCTATAATTTCAAGACAATGCTCTTTTATCAATTACCCTAGATTACCAAATCGTGATTTATCCTGACATTCTCACCATCGGCTCTCCAGGGCTTGCTTTTCCAAAGAATCGTTCTCGTTTCTGAACTTAAGAAAACAAAATCAATTTTCGGTAAATCTGACGAAAAAACTAAATTTTTTAAGCTTACAGTTTAAATAAAAGCAGAAAATTCAGATAATCATCAAAGCCTACTAAAGTCATAAATATATATTTTCAACCAGATATTCAACAGAAATAACAATCATGCTTACATTAGATAAATATCTATACCCAATAGATTTCAAATTGCAGCGCGGCGGCAAGTAAACGCATCCCCAGGAGCATAGATAACTATGTAACTGGGGTAAGTGAACGCAGCCAACAAAGCAGCAACTTGAAAGATGAAGGGTATATATCAATTGTTTGGTAATAATCGTTCATCAAGATAAATAATTCTCAGACAATCCTTCTGTCTCACCCCATTTTTTTAGCAATAATATTCGATCTTGTATATATTTTTCCGATAACACTTCTAATTTTTCTATTTTTTCCAATTGTAACTTGATAAATTTATGACTAAATTCACACCAAGAAACTAAAAAGAATTCATTATTGAAAAAAATCGATAATGGACAAGTAGTTTTCACTGTACGTACATTATTTAAATCAAAGAAAGTTATCACTATCTTTTGTTTATGATATATCGCTTTCCTAATATCAGATAATATCGAATTATTATCAGTAACTTTACTATAACCTTCCGTTTTTACAAACATTGGCGAACAGTATAGTTGAGCACGCTGTTCTTCGGGAAGTACTGCCGCGATCTTGGATATAAAACTATGAGCAGATTTAGCCAAAACAACATCATTTTGTTCAATAACCCATTTGTTACCTAAAACTAAAGCATCAATTTCATCCATTGTAAACATTAAAGGAGGCAACATAAAACCCGGTCTTAATGTATAACCTAAACCTGGTTCACCTTCTATATTTGCTCCCTGACTATTTAGCAAAGCAATATCTCGATAAAGGGTTCGCAAACTTACATTTAAATCGCCAGCCAGTAACTTACCGCTGACAGGATATCTTCTTTGTCTTAAGTATTGCAATAATACTATGAGTCTTTCGGTTCTTGACATTTCTACACTCCTCATTTTAATAAAAAATCAAATAGGAAAATCTTATATTTAATATAATTCTCAATTATCTGAGTTAACGAAAATAATATTTTCGCCTTTCATAATTACTCTATCCTATCAAGAGTGAATGCTCGATACATTACATTGAAACATGGTAGAGGTAAGTGTCGAATCATAGAGTAAACATTTAAAATATATATAGCGATAATCAATAAGTAAACTTACTATGTATTGACAATATAAGAAAGCTTAAATGTTAAAGTCAAGTTTCATGCTGCCAGTCAATATTTAAGCAGAAGAAATATGAACTTGTAATTCGGACATTTCGCTTCGTAATGTTTATGAAGATGACTTTATTTTATGACTTACAGTAAAGGGGCAGTGAAACTAAAAGACATAGCCAAAGTAAGCTTTATCTTCACATCCATTAAAAAAATAAAAATTATTCAGATACGGTAGTGAGTATTTATTTAACTTAAATTTTATCTTGGCATAAAATCCCTAACTTTGAAGGATAATATTATATAAAATAGACTATTTTATTTTCCATCCGTTATAATAAACAGCGAACCAAGACAGTGCTTAAGCTAAAGCGCTAACTTTTGAACTCACTTTAGTACAGCAGCCCAAAGGCAAAAAAACGAATCATCCTCATGTATTATATGTACGATGTGGATCTTGAGCACTGTCCGTGTTCACTATTCATTTATAATAACGCTCTGCAACAATTACACCAACTAAAATAGGTGCCAAGTGTAAAATAAATTAATTTTTCTTAGCGCTATTTAGTTTGAATTGCTCATTAACCCAATCTAAAACTTGTATCATATACTCGTTTATTTTATTTAAACAAACATGAGCTTCTGACTCATAACATAATAATTTATGATCATCTCCCCATAAATGGTCTAATTCTCTAACTTTATCAATCGAAAATATATCATCCAATGCGCCATGAACAGTAAAAACCTTTGTTTTACAAGTTAAAGATATGTCTAATTTTATTTCATCAAAAAGAGACTGCATATGATTATCTTGCATAAAGGCAAACTGAAAATCTGCTTTAAGTCTTCTGGGTAATTTATCAAAATCGGCTATTTCAGGCCCACCAGATAAATTAACGATACAGCAAAATTTATCACCCATTTTTTGCGCAACACGTAAAGCAAAATAACCTCCGAAACTAATTCCTAAGAAACAGAGAAGGTTACTATTAATTCTAGCATCATCCTCTAATAATTTAAGTATAGAGGTAACATATAATTCCATATCAATAGCCAATGGCGATTTTCCAAGGTTTATTCCTTGCCCTGGTCCATCAAATATAGCTACCGCCATACCTTTTTCCAAGAAAAATTCCGCTAAAGATAATATTTCAATTTCGGTCATTGAATCCAATCCATTGGATAAAATAACACAAGGTAAAGGATTATTCTCTTCTTCTTTATATCCTTTAGGAAATATAAGGAAGAATGGCATATGAAATTTATCAACAACAATATACTGATGCTCAACCAGTAAATCACTATATTTTATACCGGATAAAAAACATGAACGAATATACTCTCTGAGCTGGATTTTTCTGCTTTTATCACTGAAATACATAAATTCAGCCCAATGATAACAAGCAGCAGCACTCTTCAGGGCACGAACATAACTGACTTCATTTTTGGCAGAATTAGCGATGCTGATATAATTATCACCCACTTTTGACCAATTAACCATCCACTCATGCCAGAATTCTTCAGATGATAAATCTAAGTTTTCCTCCTGAAAATGACTCAATGCCTCAACCACATCTCCCCAATGAACCTGAGGTGCATATTGAGAATTTAAGAAAAAAAGTCTTGGCATAAAATAACTACACGTAGAAAAAAGTTCTGCCGAAATTCTATTTGGTTTATTCTTATTATTCATTGTATTTTCCTTTAATTTACTAAATACGATCGTCTAACCATTCTTTGCAGGCAAAAACCATTTTCTTACTATTTTCTGAAATAGCATTCTTCACTATTTCTTGTTGTCTTAATTTATCTTCTGTACCAAACTTGACTGCACATAAATTATGATCTAATTCAACACTATGATTAGAAACAATGAACGAACCGCTTCCTCTGCTAAATATACGCCACGAACCGCTATGAGATCTTAATACTAATGGAGGCTCTGGTTGAAAATATTCAATCAATAAATTATCTCTATCACAGAATCGTATGCTACGGAAAGTCTCATTTCCATTTGGCGTTGATACCTCCATATTAAATTCTTGGTGCCTATCATCATTGTGAATTATTTTCACTGAATCACAATGAGGTAATATTTGACTCCAATCATTGATATTTAAAAAGATATCGTAAACATCATCAATTTGATGAGGAATATAATATCCTGTTGTAAAAGTTAATAAATCTGACTTTTTATTACTCTCCACTTTATTCTTTATACTGTCCATCTCCATTTGAGTATTGTCATTAATAAATGAGATAATAAAGAAATTAGCCTGATCATGATTATCAACATCATCAATAATACCGCTTACATCGTCTAATAAAGACCAATTCCTCTGTACTGTCAGAAGACAACGTTGATCATTAATAGGAATAACTTGCCATCTACCACTCATTGCCTTTAATAACGGCATAGGTTTAGGCAGAACATAATCAATCCTATAAATAGAATCAGAATAATACCGTTTTGTTTGCCAGCTTACTGTTTTATTATTTTGTCTTGCTTTAATTTCAACAAGTTCTGAATCATCTATTCTATTTAATACCTCAGCACCTTCACAGAATGAGAAAATATCAGGCCAATAAGAGACATCTTTAACCAAAGTATATACATCCTTTGCCGGCACCTCACATATTATTGAATGAGTCAGATTTCCGTTTAATTTTTTTTCCGACCCTTCATTTATTTCTACAATATTTTTTATATTATTAAGTTCCTTAACTGAGTTAAGATCAATTCCTTTACTAATAAATTCATGAGCCTGCTGAGTTGTTTCAACACCATCAACTAATCCTGTTATTTCTGGCTCAATATCATAATCATGCTCTAACATAAGCATACATTGTTGAGAATTGATCTTAATAACCCGCCATGACGTCTCCATCTCTTTGACTAATGTCATTGGCTTAGTTAGTTTTGATTTTATGCTGAATGTTTCTGCATGAAATTTACGCTCGGATACCCACTGCATGATGACGCCGTTAATTAATGCTTTAATTTCTATTTTTTCACTGTCTTTATCTCTAAAGATAACCGTCACTTCCTGACAAGGCTCAAATATTTCTGGCCAATTTTCAGAATTGACAATAACCTGATATACCTTTTCTGCCTGTGTATTACAGATGATTGAATGTGATTCGTAATAATTCATTATTTATTCCTCAATTTAAATAGTTTTTTAGGGTCGATTGATTTAATTAACTCTGATTTTAGTATCTTATCGTTATGGCTTTTCGGAAAAGATTCACCAGTAACATAGAACCAGTCAGGCCATTTTTCCTGACTTAATTTAACACTCAAAAATGATGAAAGAATATTTTCAATTTCAGGTAATAATTTCTTCGATATATCGCCACTTATACAGGCAACAGGTTGATTAATAGCAACACCATTTTCATGGAAAGAAAAACCAACAACAGTAGCCACGTTCACATTGGGTATTCTTGATAAAATAGATTCAACTTCTTCAGGGTAAATTCTATGTCCGTTAGCACTCATAAATGTATTTTGCTTACGTCCCTTTAAAATTAAATAATCATCGTCATCGATATAACCCAAATCACCGGTAGCAAACCATTCATCAGGAGGAGTGACTTTCCCAGAAATCACATCATAATATCCTTCCATTATACTGTTACCTCTTAGTATAATTTCTCCAATATTATCAGATGAGCCGGTCATGGGTTTAATAGCAACTTCCAATGTATTATCAATCTTTCCAACACAATAAACTGAGTCGAGATATCTTTTATCACGATGATCTTGCTCATCCACCCAGCAGAACGGACCATAAGTTTCACTTAATCCGTATCCCTGCATCCATTCACAGCCTATTAATTTACGACCTTTCTCAAGTACACTGGGCGGCATAGCCGCAGCCCCATAAGCAACAACGTGTAAACAAGTTAGATCAATATCATTTTCTTCTGCCGATTTAACAAATAATTTCATCGACTCTGGACGTAACATAATATGCGTAATTTCATTACGGGAAATATAAGCAGGCCATTTCTCTATATTCCTGTCTTCTGGTATAAAAAGTATTGACTGATGTAATAATGCACCGAAAGAGAAAATCACGCCGGTAGTATTATTCAATAAACCTGACATGAATATTTTAGCATCCTGAGTAAACTTTAATTTTTCTGTTACTGTGCAAATTCGTTGACATACTAAGGATTCTGAAATACTAATTGCTTTCGGTTTGCCAGTACTGCCACTCGTAAAAAGTACAATAAAGTTAGCAATAGATTGTGGTGAATAGATAATAACTGGGGTTTCTTCTATATCATTAGCGCTGATTTCATGATCTGAAACATCAATAACATTAATGCCGTTTTCTTTTAATTTTTCAACAAAATGTTTATCTTTTTTAAGATAAATAACAAAATCGTATTGGACTTCATTGGTAAAATTGATCCACTCATCGATTGTCGCTGATGATAAATTATAAGGCATTAACAAATGCAACCCCATAGCACTGGCCGCAGCCAAGAAGAAAATGCCTAATTCATCATGTTCAAATATAACGATAACTTTATTATCTTTATGAATTCCTCTATTGCGTAAATCATCAATTAAATGGGAAACAGAAAGTATTACCTCTTTTCTTGTATAATGAGAATCCTTAGTGATAATACAATCATCATTTAAATTATCACGTTCTGAATGTAACAACATAGAAATTAGTTTCATTTCTGCTTCCCTTTGATTAACAATTAATTTTTATCACTTAAATTTACTGAGACGAAATCAAGAATAGCTCTTCCTGTTTCCCAATTACTGAATTGACTTTTAGTCACAGAAATACCAAATTCTTTCCCAATTTCTTTTGCTAAGTCAGCTAATTCCGTAGAATCCATATCATAAGCTTGAGCCAGATCTGCATCCATATTGAAATCATCAAAATTCATATTAACAAAAGATGATAAAATAGTTTTTATTTTTACTTCTGGATTGTTATTCATATATTTCACCTGAATATTTAAATATTTTAGAGATTAAATAGCTGAAAAACTCAATGCACACACATGACCTTTGTTACTGAGACGCTGAATGACTATTTGATTAATATTTGAAAGTTCATTTATTGTAATAGGCTGCTGTTCTCCATTATTTTCTGATAAGAATGACGAAGCCAGGACTGAATCAATCACGCCACTGACCGAAAATTGATTATTTAAATAAGGTCTCAGATTTACAAAAGATGTTTTTATATCTTTATCTGAAAATACTTTACTCGTTATTTCCTTTTCATCATCATATATTCCATCCATAATAAATGCAGAATTCTCATTATGGCTGAATAGTTCAGCAGTATATTCCAAGGTGTCACTTCTTGTATTTTTATCAGATGAAAAATAATCAATAAATCCGGTTAATTCACACAATATCGAAGCGCCACGTTCTAAAGCATGTTGCATTTCTTCTATAACCAGGAATGCAGCCCCTTCCGAGAAATTTTCTGGTAATTTTTCGCCAAATATTTCAGAATTTCTCTGTGCTGATCTCTGCTCCAGTAAATTTTTAACTAATGGGCTCGAAAGATGTTCTGACGCACCACATAACATAACTTCCGCTACACCATTAGAAATAGCGTCAGCCGCATAACCTATTGCTTGTATCCCTGCCACATCCGATGTAGAAAATGTTTTAGATTGTGCACTAAAACCATAAAGAAGTGATAACTGCCCCTGGAGTGCAGCAGGGAACCATGCCGTAGCGACATAAGGGCCCATTCCTTGTATTCCTTCAATATGAAGCGCTTTCACTTCGTCTTCAATATGTTTCCATCCACCAAAGCAATTTCCAACATATATTCCAACGCGATTAGGATCAATCTTGGCTAAATCTAATTTACTCTCTTTTAATGCCATCTCAACAGCGACGATACCATAAATAGAAAAGTCATCAATTTTACGCTTTAAGCGATTGTTGATATATTTTTTTTCATCGGGATCA
The DNA here is from genome assembly GCF_025384845.1 of Photorhabdus temperata. Classification (NCBI taxonomy): domain Bacteria; kingdom Pseudomonadati; phylum Pseudomonadota; class Gammaproteobacteria; order Enterobacterales; family Morganellaceae; genus Photorhabdus; species Photorhabdus temperata. Next base: position 78,109 of record NZ_JAJAFX010000005.1, read on the forward strand.
CTCAATGTCCTTATTATAGGGCTTGAGGTCATATTATTTATCGAGTTTTGGCCCAAGAGCTTCTGAATCAAATTTGACTTGATGGATGTCACATCCTTGCCATCAGGATGTATTGCGCCAACACCGGTAACAACAACTCTTCTACGCATTGTTAACTGCCCTCATAACAATAACACTGTGAATACCGGAAAAACCACTGGATAATTTTAACGCGGTGTCAATGGGATATACGCAACCTTGATTAGGGATATAATCTAAATCGCAATTAGGATCCGGGGTTTGATAATTAATTGTTGGGTGAATATATTGCCTTTCTATTTCCAGGCATAATGCAACAGATTCTATCGCATTAGCGGCAGCTAAAGCATGGCCTGTCATTGACTTTAATGAGTTAATTGGAATATCAAATGCTTTTTCCCCCAAAATAAATTTAATTGCATTTGATTCATTAATATCATTTTGAGCCGTAGAACTGCCATGCGCACTAATATAATTTACAGCTGATGGGGCAACCTTGGCATCTTTCAATGCCATATCAATGCATCGTGCCATTGCCAATCCATCAGCGGGTAAATCCGTCATATGATAAGCATTATTGACTGATGCATACCCTACTAATTCAGCATAGATATGTGCTCCACGCTTCTTCGCATGTTCATAAGATTCTAAAACTAATATTCCACACCCTTCAGCAATAACAAATCCATCACGTTCAAGAGAAAAAGGACAGGTTGCTGATTGCTGATTTTCCAGCTCTCTTGATGACAACGCCCCTAAAGCTTCAAAAGAGCCAATAGACAGTGGACAAAGCGGAGCTTCACTTGCGCCAGCCAGCATGACATCCGCTCTTCCATAACGAATATGTTCAAGAGCAATACCTAAAGCATCAAGTCCTGCCGCACATCCCGTTGATATATTACTCACCGACATGGATGCACCATACTTTTTCGCCACAGAGGTTGCCGCAGAACTGAAATCAAAGCTATCGTAATCCTCTGGTTGAATTAAATCAGGGCTGATCTCTTCTTTACCTCCATGGGTAATTCTGAGCAAACACTCTTCCATTCCAGCAGCATCGGCAATAGCGGTTGCGATTGCAACACCAAAGCGTTTACCGTCAATTTCTGAAGGCGTTAAATTTGCATCTTGCATTGCCATCTCGGAGGCATCCAAAGCAAACCGCAGATATTTATGCTCATTTTGCAAAACATATTCTTTGTTATCGATATCAATACCGCCAACCTTTCCTATAGCTCCGCTTTTGAATCCGAATTTTTTTCTTCCCCATTTATATTCACTGACCCCCGATTTCCCATTATGAATATTGTCCCAAAATTCATTAATGCCAATACCTGTTGGTGAAATAACACCTAACCCTGTCACCACCACTCTCTGTGTTTGAGATTCATTTCTGTTATTTATTATCACAATAGTTATCTCGATAGAAATAGAATACAGATTTATTGTCAGGTAAGTTTTATTCACATAAAATTTACCCATTTTCATTTAAGAAAATCCCTATCTGAAAGTAGTTATCTCAAACTACTTTGATTATCTTTAAATTAATATTTGTCATATATATATTTGATCTTTATCTCCTAACCAAAACTCTTGAGAATGAGCACCAGGCCCAACCATAACTCCCTTTAAATATCAATTTGTGTCTCTCACTGACTTATCATTTGCCAAACATGCAAGAATGACATGAATATTCCAGATTAAACCAAATTAAGTTAACTCCATTCGATCTTTATAGATAATAATTCAGCCTTTTTCTTAATCGCTCAATTTACTCTTAAAAATCATCCAGAAAGGAGATGACAAATTTATTACAATAGAGCTGATATAGCTGCTCACAATAAAACACAGCAAAGATAATCTATCTTTCGCTGCTTTATATAACCTTAACCATTAGAACTTCTTTTATATTCACAATGCACTCAGTTTTATCAGTCAGTTATATATTATTATCAAATATTGCAACAACCCGACTCCATGAAGCATCCGCTTTCTCTAATTTTATTGGAAAACAACACACCTTAAATCCATAAGGTTTTGGAATACTGTTTAAATTACAAAGTCGTTCTATTTGCAAATAAGGATGATCCCGTCCGATAAAATGAGAAGGCCATAAGTAAGCTTTGTTCCCTGTCTTTTTATAATCGTTAATCATCTCTATAAATGGCCGATCAAAACTGAAGGCGTCTGTTCCAATAATCTTTACGCCTTGTTCTACTAACCATTGAACAGCGCTGCTTTCAATCGCTCTATAGTGAGTAAAATAGGATTTTGAGCCTACTAATTTATCAGCACCAGTACTTATAAGAACAATATCATTTGCTTTTATTTTATAATTGATTTCCTTTAACTTGTTTTCTACCGCCTGTTTATCAATTAATTGATCATTTTGGCTAAAATCAAGTAATACACCATGACTATAAAACCAATCCAAAGGAATATCGGTAATTGTTGCCGGCTGCTCTTGCCCTTTATGCCACCCATAGTGATAAGGTGCATCAATATGCGTTCCGGTATGAGTTGTCAGTCGATAATGCATCAGTGATAATCCCATACCATCAGGGAAATCATTATGATCAATTATCCACTTTTTGCGTTTGAAGAGTTTTATAAAGACTCTTTTCCACCATGAACTGGTATGGAAATACAAATAACTCTCACCTAATTTATTGGCACCTTCTTTATGATCGACTATTTCCCTCGTGACTTTTTCAGGCTCCCAAAAATCACTATCTATAGGAACACTTAAATCAATAATATTATTCATCTTTGTTCCTTATAATTTCGGAGTAGTTTCTTCTCTTAATATTCGGAGTGGAAATTATCTTCTTTTGAGACAAAGCACAAACAAATTCCTGATTATGAATTAGTAATGTACTTTCCTCCAGATCTTTCATATTTTTCACAGAAGCAGCATTATTAACCAATAACTCTTCATGCAAAGTCGAAGCTAATAATTTAATATATGCTTCAAGTCTAATCCAATAATACAATGATATTAAACAATAATAATTCTTAAATCCCGGACTGACACCTAATGGTTGTTTTAACAGGATACCTTTCATATATTCCAGTTTTTCATCCTTAATAAAATACTCAATAATTTCTGAGATTTTTATCTTAGAAGGAGTAACTTCAATATCAACACCCATCTCTCTTGAACTAAGGCCAATGGCACAATAATTTCCTGAGGCACTCAGTGAAAAATGGTATTTGAAGTCTTTCCCCGTAGATATATAAGGCTTTCCGTTATCATTCGTTATTATTTCATAATCCGATAGATATTGATTTAAAACATAACGCAATGCAACCCTTCTAAAAATAAACTTTTTCCTTCTATCCGCTAAACAGATCTGATTATGGCGAGTAATATCAGAACCATAAACTAACTGTTCAATAGACGCTAAATCAATATCATCGATTTTTATAATCCAAAGATCAAAAAAATCAGATGATAAAGAAATATTTCCCATGATCAGTAATTACCTAATCCACCACACACATTAAGCGCCTGAGCGGTTACAGCCCCAGCGAGCGGAGATGCGAGATAAGAAACCATTTCAGCCACTTCATTAGGTTCAACATATCTTCCGATAGGAACACGTTCTTCTACTCTTCTTTTCGTTTCTTCTTTATCAGTACCCCAAATCTTGGCGTAATGTTCTCTGACACGCACGGCCATGTCACTTTCAACAAACCCAGGGCAAACTGCATTCACGGTGACGCCTGAACCATTACGCGCTAATTCAAGCCCCAAGGATTTGGTGAGACCGACAACACCATGTTTAGAGGCAGAATATGGCGTGCCATAAATAACACCTTGCTTGCCGCCGGTTGACGCAATATTGATAATTCTTCCACCAGATAGCATTAGTTTTCTTGTCAAAACTTCATGTATGACAAAGTAAGTACCATTTAAATTAACGTTTATTACATTTTGCCAAGTTTGAGGACTTATTTCAGCAGTAATTCCACCACCGGAAATACCTGCACAATTCACCAGTACGGATAACTTATTATTTTCAAGATCAAGTTGATCAAAAGCTTTGCTGACATCTTCATGATCAGAAACATCACAAACTATTTTTTTTGCAAATTGATTACCATATTTATTACGTAGCTTACTAATTGCATTATCGAGACGATCAGAAGTACGTGATAATAATATTGGCTCAAAACCATCCTCAGATAGTTTTTCTGTAATTGCGAAACCAATATCTCCTGTCGCACCGGTAATAAAGGCATATTTCATCTGAATTATTCCTATCGTTATTTGTATTATTTTTATTTACAAAAAACTACGGTTACCCTTCATAAGTATTATTCACAATTCAGTGACAATTTCTGTCAGCATTAACAAAAAACATTCACAACTTCCAATTTACACCAATAATATATTAACGTTATATTTACGACGATTTATAATATCATCATATTCCATCATGTAATTATATAAATCCTTCATATTTTTTTAACCAAATAGTCTGTTATAGTTATGCTTCACTATTGATTAATACTTACATGCATAGAAATATAACTATTTAATCTAAAAAACAGGCGATAAAAACCAATATCCGGTATATCAATATTGGTTATAAAAAATAAGAAAATATAGGGGAGAAACTACTTAGATATGTTATTTAATCGAGGATCAAATAAATGGTCAATAATAATCACACTATTTAAGAAAGGTCGAAAACCAGGATGCTGCGGATTAACAAGTAGGTTATTCTCTTGCGGAACGATAACAGAAGGCACAATAAGACCTATAGAATCACAGGAATTCAGCCAATTATTCCCCAACGCCCGAGTATCATCAGGTATAACTCTCTCGCTCCAATTTGATGGTAAACACTCCCTGTCCAAGATGATTATTTCTTCATCATCAATCTCAATACTTAGGAGAAGGTACTCTTCGAGTAAAGCACCACTTTCAAAATGTACAAGCGTTTCCAACATGGCAAGAGAAATAGATGTAGCAAGATATAACATAGGGAATCCCTTTGGATTCCAACGGCCTCCGTGCATCTGAGCCCCGTAGCCTGTCCAAGCTGAAGCCTTATATTTCTTCTTAATAATCCGATACGCAATCATGAGAAAACACCATGCTCCAGTCGGCCAATAAGATCCAACACTTCCAATGCACCGCTTTCAGAATCAATCATACTTTCTGGTGTTTCACCGCCGAGACCTCGGACAGGCTTACTCATCCAATTAACTGCTTTATCTTTATCACCCTCAAACAAGGCAACTGCGGCATCAGTCACACGAACCAAGCGTGCAATGCGTTCGCTTTGATCTGGGGATAGTATCTGTGGCCCAGATTTTCGGCGAGACACATTCCTGGTACTAATTCCCGCCATCTTGAGGATGCTAGATTTCTTAAAACCAGACCATACATGAATTTCATCAATAACAGACGTTGGCAACCCTTTTCTAAGTTGAGCGACAAGATTCGGTCCACTGCTCGCATTAAAACCAACAATGCGCCAAAGTTGATCGCTTACCGGTTTATATGATGGTGTATATATACGCATAGTGCCTCTGTAAAAATATAGCCTTTTGACTACATAAAATATAGTCAAAAGGCTATATTTAGTCAACATTTGTTACAAGTCAGCAGGATTATTTTAATGATTTAACCATTTACTCGAGCAGGAACCTGCTTGATAATCAATAAATCTGGATCATAAGCAGGAAAATCAAAAATACTAAACAACACGCGGAGAGATATTTCCACTCCAATGAATGTATATGGATACAACACTTTATCCGATATATTTAATATCTTATAATGCGATGCTATATCATTTTCAAATCAATATTATTATCATTAAATTCTAAAGTCAGTATCTTATTACCTCCACCTCGGTTATTACCAGGGATCTCTAATGCATCATCATAACTGAATGCTCTATTTAAAGAATATTTAACAGCATTTTCATTCGGTGGATTCCAATAATCCTGAAATATCCAAATATCAATTTCAGATTTACACTCTCTTCCAGTATAAATATGAATTGCCTTATTGGGTTCATACTTATCACCTATCCAGGGAGCCCATAAATCACCACGCCATTCAGACATCTTATCCACAGTAATTTTTTTTCTGGCAATATACCCATGCTCAATTACAAATACACAAGGCGTTTTATTATAAATGGTTTTAATATTTGTCACTCCCGCAATGATATTAACCGCTGGTCTATTCTTAGTGTCAATTAATTTTTCTTCCATTTTATTCACCTATGTTAATTAATAAGTTTAATAATAATGATAGGATTTCTAATAACATCATCCTTTCGCACACTCTCACCCAGCATTAGCCAAAATTATTCTATAATAATAATTCCCTCCAGTGACATTATACTTTCAACAACATTCCATTTTTATTAATAACGCCAATGATCTTATATCAATGATTAGCCTTAAACTTAAATATAGCTCAAAACTGCTATTTTACCATTAAGGCTAGATCACATATCTATCGTTGTTTTCCTTTAACTGTTACTGTAAGAATTATTCATTAGACTCTTAGCATCTCTTTTCAATACTCGAGCTAATTTTCTTACATATATCGGTAATATTAGAGCACAAACCATAGACAATATGAAAATAGGCTGTACGCTTTCAGCAGTAATTGCTTTACCACTTAAAAAGATGGAGGAGAAGAAAAACACGACACCAGCGCCCAGATTGGATAACGCCATCTGAAGGGCACCAAAACCTGCACGATTTTCAGGCGTCGAAGCATAAGAAGCCAGTACGTTGGCCGCCATAACCTGCACATAAGTCGCAAACATAAAAAGGGCAAAGAATACATATCCATTCATTTTCCCCATTAATCCCAGAAGAATATTAACAATAAATAAAGCCGCCGCCGCAATGGTAATTTTCTGCGGAGGATATTTATCACACAACTTTCCAGTTAAATAAGTCCCCAACCAGGAAGCCAGACCGCCAATAAAAAACACCAGTGAAACCCGTGTTTCCGGAACATAAAACACATCGGTTAATAACGGAACAAGTATCGGAATCAACATGAAGGGACTAAAGTTACTGACACCACTTGCTAACCCAGCCAATGCTATTTTTTTGGTCAGCACAATTTTATTCTGGCTATTTTTTACCTTCTCAGTTCCTGGAATAAAGCAGAGGATCAAAGGCAAACTCACGATGCATAAAATAACGATCAATAAAAAAGGAATTTTCCAGGTAAAACTCGTCGCCAAATATAAACACAGCGGCATACCTAAAATACTCACGAATGAAAAAGACGAAAACGCAATCCCTAGTACCCTTCCCCGCATATTTTCCGGAGAATTATTCAGTAAGATCCCAATCCCGACCCCCAATGTAACGCCACCAAACAGACCGGCAATCATACGCAGCAGAATAAGTTGGTATGGCTCGGTGGAAAAGATTGTCAGGAAAGTAATCAAACCGAGAAGTAAGGTGTTTAAAATGAGAACTTTTCTTTTATTAAAGCGATCGAGAAAGAAAAAGGACGCCAGACCAGAAAAAACCGAGGCAAGAACATAAGTACCGGCAATCACTCCCGCCATAGTCACAGGCATGTGAAAATCATCACACATATACACAAAAAGCGGAGTCACCATCATGTACTCCAGCGCATTAATAAACTGAACTAATGCAACGACCATCGCAATAATAACTATCTGGTTACCTTCAATTAACTTTGACATTATAAATTCCAATTCCAATTGACGTAAATTTCATCTATGTAATGAGCAATTTACCTCACACACAGATTAAAAAAAAGCGCTGTGTATCATCATAGTGAACTCCTGGCAAAGCCAGGTTTGAGATGAAGCTGATAATGACAAAGCAAAATAATCAAGCAGCGATAGCTTCAGAGGGCTATTCATTGTTAGAAACAAGTGACAAACTTTCTGGAGAAGGTATGGATAATGTATTGAAATATGGCGATACAGTAAAAATATTGAATTGTATATTGATGTTCTTCTGATAGGCAGATTAACCGGCAAAGAAACGACCACCAAATCCTATACATCAGGTACAGACAAAATCTGTATTGAAATTGAAGGAAATGGCAAACCATGCAAACTCCATTATTCCTATAACACACTTGAAGGAAAACCAGGAGCAGTCATTATTGGCAATGATAAATTTCATCAATAAATTAAAGCAGTATTATGCCGCTTTTTTGTTGTATCGCGAACATCATTAATATGTATATCAACATCATCTCAAAAATAAAAAACACCTAATAAAACGCCAATAAAAATATATAATAGCATTTCAAGACTTATTCAAGAAATATAAACCCCGTCACTTAGCATATATTTATGTTTTCGCAAAAAACCAACCAAACCAAACCAATCAATAACTTACCAATATATAATGTTGCCTATAGCCCATCAATAGAATTAATATCAGAAACGCAAATCATCCTGTAACACCAGATATATAACAAACATGGTGAAATAAAAAACAGCAGATTTGAATAATACTTTAAAGTCTAATTATCTCAAAGGATATATAATAATGAATACAAATACCTACCTCTTTCTCAACGCAGAAAATATTAAATATTATGATGATCCACAAATAAACAAAGGAACCACTCCACAGCCTATCAGTAAAGATTGGCCCAACCTTCCTGACGAGTTTCAAAGGCATATTGACGATGTAATTAATTTAAACGGTTATTTGTATTTTTTTAAAGGTTCACAATATCTTAAATTCGATATAGCGAAAGCTCAGGTGAGTGAAGGACCAAAACCCATTGTAGACGGATGGCCTGGATTAAAAGGAACCGAGTTTGAAAATGGGATAGATGCAGCCACAGAATGGGTGGATACAAAACAAGATATTGTTTATTTTTTTAAAGGAAGCCATTATCTCAGATATACCATCAGTTCACACACGATTAATATAAATACTATATCAGCCGGATGGAAAACAACTGGAAAATATGCAGGATACAGTAATAATCTGGATTCCATTATTTTATGGAGAAATATTGCCGGCTTTATTATTTATTTTTTCAAAAACAATAATTACATCCGATATAATACGAAAAAAGGTGCCATTGATATTGGACCTACACCCATCCAATCTGGTTGGCCTGGAGTAACCTTCAACAAAATCCAAGCCGCAGTATCAGTTGACGCAGATTTGTTAGGCAGCAAGCGGGACAATAATAGTGGAAATTGTGGAGTATGTGGTACCAATGACACAGGTAAACACTGTTTTGAATTACCTCACAGCATCAGATTTGGCCTGACAGCCTATGCCAATACAAGCACTCATCAGCAAACTATAAAAGTGTATATTGACAACCTTCTGATAGATACATTGACCGGAAGAGGAACAGATAATGTCATTGGCGTTAAAACCTATACATCAGGTACAGGTAAAGTCTGTATCGAAATTGTCGGGGATAGCAAACCATGCAAACTCCGTTATTTCGATAATACCCTTGATGGAAAGCCTGGATCCGTTATCATCGGCGCCGAAAATGACAACAAAAATAACTATAATGACAGTATAGTTGTATTGAACTGGCCGTTGTTGTGAATTAAAGATTTTTTGATTAATGTCATTATTGGCAATGATAAATTTCATCAATAAATTAAAGCGGTATTATGCCGCTTTTTTGTTGATCTATTGTGTTACCTTTTCCCTAATGCAGAAAATATTAAACATAATGAAAAGTCATATGAGGCAGACACTGACTATCCCCGACCTATAAATAACGATTAGGCTAATCTTCCGATAGGTTTCCAAAGGTGAAGCTGTAGCGGAACATCCGGTACAGGAAAAATCTGCATCGAGATTACCGGAGATGGCAAACCATGCAAACTCCGTTATGCCTATAACCCACTCGACGAAAAACCGGGAACCACCATTATCGGCGCCAGCAATGGAACCCATAACAATTACGACGATAGTGTGGTAGTGTTGAATTGGCCATTATCATAAGACAAAAATGTATTGCTGTTATATCTGAAAGCAGAAAAGTTAACAAATCACCAAAATAATGTTTAACTCAACTATTATTAAGGATACACACTAATGAATACCAGTACCTACTTCTTTCTTAATACAGAAAACATTAAATATTATGATGATCCTCAAATAAACAAAGGAGACACTCCTCAGCCTATCAGTAATGACTGGCCCAACCTGCCCATCGAGTTCCAAAAAGATATTGACGATGTGATTAACTTAACCGGCTTATTATATTTCTTCAAAGGATCGCAATATCTTAAATTCGACATTGCAAAAGCGCAGATAATCGATGGACCAAAACCCATTGTGGATGGATGGCCTGGATTGAAAGGCACTGGATTTGAAAACGGCATAGATGCCGCCACAGAATTGTCAACAAATACCGTTTGTTTTTTTAAAGGCAAAGATTGCATCGATTATACAATGAGTTCACATACAGCCAATAAAAAAATTATCTCAGATCGATGGGGAACAACAGGGAAATACTCAGGATTCAGTGAAAATCTGGATGCGGTTATTTTATGGAAGAATATTGCAGGCTCTATAATTTATCTTTTCAAAGGTAATCGCTATATCCGATATAACACGAAATCGAATGCTATTGATGGTGGACCTACCGCCATTAAAACTTATTGGCATGGAGTGGCTTTCAACAAGATTCAAGCTGCGGTATCGGTTGATACCGATCTATTAGGCAGTAACAGCAGTGGAAACTGTGGCGGAACATGCGGCACCAACAACACCGGTAAATACTGCATCCAGTTACCTCACAATATAAAATTTGGCCTGTCTGCCTACGTTAATACCGATATCCATCAGCAAACGATAAAAGTGTATATCGACGACCAGTTGGCAGATACATTAACCGGTAAAGGAGTAAATAGCGTATTGGGCTTCAAGACCTATTCGTCAGGCACAGGCAAAGTCTGCATCGAAATTGCAGGAGATGGCAAACCATGCAAGTTACGTTATGCCAATAATCCCCTTGATGCAAAACCAGGAACAACCATTATCGGTGCTGAAAATGGTACCGCCAATAAATATAACGACAGCGTAGTGGTGTTGATCTGGCCGCAGGCGTGAATCACCAAAAATAAAAATATATGCCCAATAGATTTCAAGTTGCAGCGCAGCGGCAAGAGAACGCATCCCCAGGAGCATAGATAACGATGTGACTGGGGTAAGTGAACGCAGCCAACAAAGCAGCAACTTGAAAGATGAAGGGTATATCGTCCTGGCAAATCCAGCAATGCCAGTAGAGATGAAATTTATCCATCAATTGAAGCGGCATTATGTCGCTTTTTGTTGTGCTCCACGATAGATATATCAGCCAAAAGAGACTTCCTTTACGGCTATAGCGCACTGTGATAAACAGAAAAAATAATCTTTCAACTTTTAGGTAATGTAATAACCGGAAAATAACCGGCAACCCACCAAATAGCCCTTTATTTGATAAAAATTAACTTTTTTATCTTTTCTTTCTCTATCTCCCATTGCTATGAATATTCAGTGATGCAGGAATTCGACCCTATTTCAGGCCCGCAAGGGATCACAGAAAAGGTGAGATAACCCACTTGTTACGATAACCAAATCCTGAAATGACGCCAGGAATATATGCAATAAATAGCATTATCGAATGGAAAGTAATTTCAGGGTGGTATCAATTATTCAGAGAAAAATAACATACTTGCCGAGGAAACGATGGAGAATGTTCTTAAATATGGAGATACCGTGACAATATTAAACAGCTATAAGAACTGGAGCGGTGGATATCTCAGTGTATTTGGCAACGGTAATAAACCCGGTACCAAATATGCCGTTGTAACAGTAGATGCATCTTTAGCTATTTATGGCGGGGCATGGAGAATTGAGTCAGCAACAGAAAAATCTGCCGGTAGTGAAATAATGAATAATGATATTATCTTACTTCACAACCTGTATTACTGTGATGGCGGTTACTTACGCTACTATAATGTGGTGGATCAATATGAGCAATCAACGGAGGTACACCAAGTCTACACCTCAGATATCCGTAAAAGAGCAAGCTTGGAATGGGTTATTTATTGTGAAACTACGCTGCCAAATGGAAACATCAGAGAAGGCGATAGCCTCTCTCTCTATAATCGATGGGGAAATAAAGGTTTTCTTGATACCCATAATCATGCCGGAGACACAGGTTCGTTATATCAAGTATTTATGTCCAATAATGCTGCCCGTAAAAGCCATACCGGTTTGTGGAAAATGACAAAGGTGAATGATCCTTGCCCTCCCCCTGATGTATTAACCAATATCATGCCATTGTGGCGCAAGATGCGATAACAACAAGCATTGTTGTCACTCAAATGAAGCGGGTAAAAGCGAATAAAACCGGCTTTTGGGCGTTTCAGCCAGCAAATAGACAGAGAGGATATTTATTCACGAATCGTCTGAAAATTATCAATAAATTGGCTGGCAGAAGATCAAAAACGCCCGGATAAATACAAGCCTGATTATTTTCAGGCTCAAACTATTACGTGGTTTCTCCACTGCCATCATTAGATTAATTTTTTATTCCTAGATTAATAAAAAATGAGCTTAACATAATAAGCTCCCACACTATAAAGTCATCCCTCTATCAATTAGAAACACTTACCAAACAGTGAAGTAAATCTAATACCTAAGATAAATCATGGATTAGTCCATTATCATAAATTAACTTTTATAACACCTTTTGACATAAGCGTACTGGATAGAATTTCTCGTACAGGCTATTTTAGCCATCCATGTACTACATTAAATGAATTAGCAATAAATAAGTAAAAATAAAAAGGAATACTTATGAATTGTCACACAAAGAAAGCTAGTTTGATCTTCGCAACTAACCTTCCGAGACGTCCTAATTCTAAGCCATGTCATGGTGACTGTTATGCAAAATAAAACATCATTTTTATCAGGTACACCCGAACAACATCTTGTTAATGCTGGCTACCAAAACGTCTTTGATATTGCGTCAATCAACCGCGCCGCTTTCATTCAGTCTGTTCCTACTCTGCCCGCCAAACAGGAACCCGTCATTAAAGGACTGACTAAACTTAACGTGCAATCAGGCGTGCCTGTACTTAAAGATGCTTTGGTCGATAATATTGGTGGTGATGGTGATTTCAGCGATTTAATGAAGCGCACCAGTCAATATACCGATGCAGCCTCTATTCAATCCCTGTCTTCACCGGGTCGTTACGCCACCACAGAGATGTTTAATGTCTATCACCGGTCCCTGTAAGGGGTCTGTCATAAGGAGTATTTTATGCAGGATTCATCAGAAGTATCGGTTACAACGCTGTCACTCCCCAAAGGCGGCGGCGCTATCAGTGGTATGGGAGAAGCTCTTAACGCCGCCGGTCCTGATGGAATGGCAACTCTCTCCCTGCCGTTACCTCTCTCTGCTGGGCGGGGTACTGCTCCTGGGTTATCGCTGACTTATAGCAGCAGTGCAGGTAACGGGCCTTTTGGTATTGGCTGGCAATGCGGTGTCACAACTATTAGCCGACGTACTCAACACGGCATTCCACAGTACGATAATAACGACACATTTTTATCCCCGAGCGGCGAGGTGATGAATATCGCCCTGAATGATCAGGGACAACCCGATATTCGACAGGACGTTAAGGCGCTGCAAGGCATTACCCTGCCGGTTTCCTATACCGTGACCCGCTATCAGCCCCGTCAGATACAGGATTTTAGTAAAATCGAATACTGGCAACCGGCCTCTGGTCAGGAAGGGCGCGCATTCTGGCTGATATCGTCGCCGGATGGACAATTACACATTCTGGGAAAAACAGCACAGGCTTGCCTGGCTAATCCGCAAAATGACCAGCAAATCGCCCAGTGGTTATTGGAAGAAACAGTGACGCCGACCGGTGAGCATGTCAGCTACCAGTACCGGGCCGAAGATGAAGCTAATTGCAACAATAACGAAAAAACACGTCACACGAATACCACGGCACAACGCTATCTGGTGCAGGTAAATTACGGGAATGTCAAACCGCAAACCAACCTGTTTATATTGGATAACACACCACCTGCCCCAGAAGAGTGGTTATTTCATCTGGTCTTTGACCACGGTGAACGGGATACCTCACTGTATACCGTACCACCATGGGATGCGGGTACAGCGCAATGGTCTGTACGCCCGGATACTTTCTCCCGTTATGAATACGGTTTTGAAGTGCGTACCCGCCGCCTGTGTCAGCAAGTGCTGATGTTTCACCGCACCGCGTTACTGGCCGGAGACGTCGGCGCCAATAACACACCGGAACTGGTCGGGCGCCTGATACTGGACTACGACAAAAATGCCGGCATCACCACATTGACTGCTGCCCGTCAATTAAGTCACGAACCCGACGGCAGCCCGATCACCCTGCCCCCTCTGGAGTTAGCCTGGCAACGATTCGACCATGAAAAAATCCCTGCCTGGCAGCGGTTCGATGCATTGGATAACTTTAATCCCCAGCAACGTTATCAACTGGTTGACCTGCGGGGAGAAGGGTTGCCGGGCATGTTATATCAGGAACGTGGCGCCTGGTGGTATAAAGCGCCACAACGTCAGGAAGGCGAAGACAGTAACGCCGTGGTGTACAGCAAAATAGCGCCGCTGCCCACCCTGCCTAATTTGCAGGAGAATGCCTCATTGATGGACATCAACGGGGATGGCCAACTGGATTGGGTGGTCACCGCCTCCGGTGTCCGGGGATATCACAGCCAGCAGCCCGACGGTAAATGGACACACTTTACGCCAATCAATGCCTTGCCGGTGGAATATTTCCATCCAAGCGCCCAGTTCGCCGATCTTATCGGAGCGGGATTATCCGATTTGGTGTTAATCGGGCCGAAAAGTGTACGTCTGTATGCGAACCAGCGCGATGGCTGGCGTAAAGGTCAGGATGTCCCCCAATCCGCAGGAATCACCCTGCCAGTCACCGGAACCGACGCCCGTAAACTGGTGGCCTTTAGTGACATGCTCGGTTCCGGCCAGCAACATCTGGTGGAAATCCGTGCTAACAGCGTCACCTGCTGGCCCAATCTGGGACATGGCCGTTTCGGTCAGCCACTGACCCTGCCAGGATTCAGCCAGCCCGAAAGCAACTTTAATCCTGAACAGTTGTTTCTGGCCGATATTGATGGCTCCGGCACCACCGACCTTATCTATGCTCAATCCCATTCCCTGCTGCTTTATCTCAACCAAAGCGGTAATCAGTTTGATGCCCCACTAACATTAGCTTTGCCTGAAGGGGTGCAGTTCGATAACACCTGTCAGCTACAGGTTGCTGATGTCCAGGGGCTGGGAGTAGCCAGCCTGATTTTGACCGTGCCTCATATGGCGCCGCATCACTGGCGTTGTGACCTGTCACTGACCAAACCCTGGTTGTTAAATGTGATGAACAATAACCGGGGCGCACATCACACCCTTTATTACCGCAGTTCTGCCCAATTCTGGCTAGATGAGAAGTTACAGCTCACGAAAGCGGGCAAATCACCGGCTTGTTACCTGCCGTTTCCAATGCATCTGCTATGGCATACCGAAATTCAGGATGAAATCAGCGGTAACCGGCTCACCAGTGAAGTCAGCTACAGTCACGGCGTTTGGGATGGTAAAGAGCGGGAGTTCAGAGGGTTTGGTTGTGTCAGACAGACAGATATCACGACGTTTTCTCACGGCACCGCACCGGAACAGGCCGCACCGTCACTGAGCATCAGTTGGTTTGCCACCGGGATGGATAAAGTAGACAACCAGTTAGCAGCGGAGTACTGGCAAGGAGATACTCAGGCTTACACCGGATTTGAAACCCGCTATACCATTTGGGACAATGCCAGCCAAACAGACAAGGTGTTCACTCCCAATGACACACAGCGTAATTGGTTGACCAGAGCACTTAAGGGCCGGCTGTTGCGCAATGAGGTCTATGGTCTGGACGGAACAAATAATCAAACAATCCCTTATACCGTCAGTGAGTCGCGCTATCAGGCACGGTCTGTTCCCGTCAATAAAGAAACTGAATTAGCCGTCTGGGTCACCACCATTGAAAACCGCAGCTATCACTATGAGCGTATCACCAGTGATCCACAGCTCACCCAGCGCATTCAACTGCAACAAGATATTTTTGGTCAGACGCTGCAAAGCGTTGATATTGCCTGGCCGCGCAGGGTAAAACCCGCTGAAAACCCCTACCCGCCGACGCTGCCGGATACGCTGTTCGACAGCAGTTATGATGATCAGCAACAGTTGCTGCGTCTGGTTCGGCAAAAAAGTCGCTGGCATCATCTGACTGACGGAGAAAACTGGCGGTTGGGTTTACCTGATGCGCAACGCAGTGATGTTTACACCTATGACCGGACTAAAATTCCAGCAGAAGGGATTTCGCTTGAAGTGTTACTGAAAGAAGATGGCTTGCTGGCAGATGAGAAAGCTGCTGTTTATCTGGGACAGCAACGAACATTTTATACCGCAGGTCAATCAGAAACACCGCTGGAAAAACCGACACTTCAGGCACTGGTGGCATTTAGCGAAACTGCCATGCTGGACGAAGCTTCATTGCAGGCTTACAAAGACGTCATGGAAGAGCAGGAGCTGAATACCGTACTGATACAAGCCGGTTATCAACAGACTGCACGGCTGTTTAATACCGGATCAGAAAGTCAGGTATGGGTGACACGTCAGGGATATACCGATTACGGTGATGCTGCCAAGTTCTGGCGGCCTCAGGCTCAACGTAACTCATTACTCACAGGGAAAACAACCCTGAGCTGGGATACCTATCATTGTGTGGTGTCACAGACTCAGGATGCCGCTGGATTAACAACGCAAGCCCGTTACGATTATCGTTTCCTGACGCCGGTACAACTGACAGATATTAATGATAATCAACACATTGTGACCCTGGATGCGCTGGGCCGCGTGACCACCAGCCGGTTCTGGGGTACAGAGTCCGGACAAGCCACAGGTTATTCAACACCAGCAGAGAAACCCTTTACGCCACCAGATTCCGTTGATAAAGCGCTGGCGTTAACTGGTGCGCTTCCCGTTGCTCAATGCCTAGTTTATGCCGTTGACAGCTGGATGCCATCGCTCTCCCCGTCTCAGCTGTTCGGATCACAAGAAGAGGCCGAAACCCGGTGGAAGCAACTTCGTACCACCCAGGTAGTCACCGAGGATGGGAAGGTGTATGCACTGGGCAGGAAACGCGCGGCAGACAGCCAAAAACTGACTGTTCATGAAGCCTCCTTATTGGCGGATAGTCCCCGTTTGCCTCCACATGGGCTGATGATCACCACTGACCGTTACGACAGCGAACCACAGCAGCACCAACAACAAACGGTGAGTTTCAGCGACGGTTTTGGCCGGTTACTCCAGAGTTCAGTTCGCCATGAATCCGGTGATGCCTGGCAACGGCAAGAGGACGGCGGGCTGGTAGTGGATGCTAATAGGGCGCTGGTCAGTGCATCAACAGATACCCGCTGGGCTGTTTCCGGTCGCACGGAATACGATGACAAAGGTCAGCCGGTGCGCACTTATCAACCCTATTTTCTGAATGACTGGCGCTATGTCAGTGACGACAGCGCACGCGATGACCTGTTTGCCGATACTCATCTTTATGATCCATTGGGACGTGAATACAAAGTCATCACCGCGAAGAAATACCTGCGGGAAAAACAGTACACCCCGTGGTTTGTCGTCAGTGAGGATGAAAACGACACCGCGTCAAGAAACCCATAATTTTACCCGTTGCCCCGCAGTACATGGCGGGGCAGTATCTATCAACATGAGGAATAGTAATATGACATCCTTTTTTAATCCGGCAACCTTTGCCGGTACTCCCACCGTCAGCGTTCGGGACAACCGTGGCCTGACTGTCCGTGAAATCAGTTTTCACCGCACCACCGCAGGGGGTGACACCGATCCCCGTATCACCCGTCATCAGTACGATGCTTATGGATATCGGACCCAAAGTATTGATCCGCGCCTGTATGACGCCATGCAAACTGATAGTTCAGTGAAGCCCAATTTTACCTGGCAGTACAATCTGACCGGCAATATCCTGAGTACAGAGAGTGTTGATGCAGGCCACACCGTCACCCTCAATGATATTGAAGGCCGCCCGGTACTGACAAAAACCTCAACCAAAGTTATACAAACCCGGCAATATGAAGCCGCTTCCTTGCCGGGCCGCCTGTTGTCAGTCACTGAACAAGTATCTGGAGAAGCAACGGCACGCGTGACTGAACGCCTTATCTGGTCCCGGAATACACAGGAGGCAAAAGACCACAACCTTGTCGGCCAGTGTGTGAATCACTATGACACTGCGGGGCTAACCCAGTTAGAAAGCCGGTCACTAACCGGGACCGTCTTATCACAATCCCGTCAATTGCTGTCCGATAGTCATCAGGCAGACTGGAAAGATGATAACCAAGCCACCAACCAGAGCCGCCTGAACAGCGAGGCCTACACCACACAAAGCGCCTTTGACGCTACTGGCGCGTTACTGATGCAGACAGATACGAAAGGCAATATACAGCGTCTGACCTACAATATTGCCGGACAATTGAACAGCAGTAAGCTGACAGTAAAAGGCCAGAGTGAACAGATTATCGTCAAATCCCTGAGTTATTCAGCCGCTGGGCAGAAACTGCAAGAAATACATGGTAACGGTGTGGTGACCGAATACACTTATGAACCGGAAACACAACGTCTGATTAGCATCACCACCCTCCGCACCTCAGACAATAAAGTGTTACAAGATTTACGCTATGAATATGATCCGGTAGGTAACGTCGTTAATATTCGTAATAGCGCAGAAGCCACCCGCTTCTGGCGCAATCAGAAAGTGGTACCGAAAAATACCTATAGCTACGATTCGCTATACCAGTTAATCGAAGCAACTGGCCGGGAAATGGCGAATATCGGCCAGTACAATAACTTGCTACCCTCTCCTGTTCTGCTTTCTGACAGCAATACTTACACCAAATATATCCGTACCTATACTTATGACCGTGGCGGCAATCTGACGCGAATCCAACACAGTTCACCCGCCATCCAAGGCAGCTATACCACACAGATAACGGTTTCAAACCGCAGTAACCGCGCAGTGTGGAGCACATTGACCGATAATCCAATGCTTGTGGATGATTTGTTTGACGCCGGCGGCCACCAGAATACATTAGTACAGGGGCACGACCTGAGCTGGGACACTCGCGGTCAGTTGCAACAAGTGACACAAACAACTCAGGGAAACAACATCAATAGTGATAGAGAATGGTATCGCTATGGCAGCGATGGGATACGATTACTGAAAGTGAGTGAACAGCAAACCCTGTCCCCCACCTACCAACAGCGAGTCATTTATCTGCCAGGATTGGAGCTGCGAACAACCCAAGACAGCGCCATCATAAAACAGGACTTACAAGTCATTACCGTGGGTGAAGCTGGTCGCGCGCAAGTACGGATATTGCACTGGGAAACCAAACCACCAGCAGATATCAAAAACAATCAAGTACGTTACAGCTACGATAACCTTACCGGCTCCAGCCAGCTTGAGCTGGATCACGAGGGGAGAATTATCAGCCACGAAGAGTACTATCCATTCGGTGGTACGGCTTTGTGGGCCGTGAGAAACCAAACTGAAGCCAGTTACAAATTTATTCGCTACTCAGGCAAAGAACGAGATGCTACAGGGCTGTATTACTATGGTTATCGATATTATCAGCCGTGGGTAGGGAGATGGTTAAGTGCGGACCCTGCCGAAACAGCGGATGGGGTGAACCTTTACAGGATGGTTCGGAATAATCCGGTGACATTACATGATCCAGATGGATTAGCACCGGAACAGTGGCATACCCGGGAAGCATTTAAGCAATTACCTTTTAGCGAGCATAGTTTGGGTACACGCGATGAACTTGCGCCAAAAATATCAGGCACGAATAGTTTATGGCATGAAGCTTATCGTGGGCCGACCAAGGAACGGGAAACATCGGGTCTCTTTAATGAGCTGCCTTTTGCAGAACCTAAAGTGGCAGCGGCTGAAGAAATTAACCTGCATGGCATAACAGCTGAAAACGTCACTGTTTATCGTGTGGAAGTGGCGCAACAATCAGAGAGGTTTCTTTATACCGGGATTACCGGTACCGGAGGCGTGAAAATAGCGATTCCTAACAGGAATAGCGAACATGGCGGCAAAGAAGACTACCTGAATAAAACCATGCCAGGCGAGGCACAGAAGAGAGGAGGATGGTATCAATTTTCTAAAAATTATATTGCTGCCAATAAGGGTAAATCCAGCGGCAATCTTGCGTTTTATAATTTCGGCAACCCACGTCGGGCATTACAGTTTTACGAACAAAAAACTGAAAATCCCAAAGAAAAACTGCCGTTTGTTATAAAATCATTCGAGATACCTGCTGCGGTATTTAAAGCGATCGCAGAAGATGCCATTTTAGAAAAGGACTACAAAAAGTTCCCGACTGCACCAATGAATGTCGATGTTGCAGCATTTAACCAACTTGGCCTGCAACCTCACCATGTTGATTTACTCGTTGGCTCTATCGTTCCTAAGAGTGGAAGAGTCTATTCGGAAAATGAGCATTGGAAGTTAATGGATAAACCTTCTCAGGTCACCAGCCGACCACTGCTGCGCGGCAGACGATAACGAAATAGCCAGCTCATCCCAAAAAGTTTGAGCTGGCATCGTTGTCAATTTGCTCAAGTTCGTTCTGGCTCAGGCCGGTGGTTTTCATCACCGTTTCACGATCGATTCCGCTGTTCAGCAATGCATGAGCAATTTTTAACGTTGCTTCCTGACGTCCTTCTTGACGTCCTTCTTGACGTGCTTTATGTTCCAATCTTTGTGCTATTGTCATCAGTACCTCCTCATACCTCGGGGACTGTTCTGCCAGTCGCAGTAAGATCCTCTTCTAACACGGATCGTTGAATGCTGATTGAGGACTCTCAATACGAGTTAGTGGCGTATTTGCTCCAGTTCGTTCTGGCTCAGACCGGTGGTTTTCATCACCGTTTCACGATCGATTCCGCTGTTCAGCAATGCATGAGCAATTTTTAACGTTGCTTCCTGACGTCCTTCTTGACGTCCTTCCTGACGCCCTTCTTGACGCCCTTCTTGACGCCCTTCTTGACGTCCTTCTTGACGTCCTTCCTGACGTGCTTTATGTTCCAATCTTTGTGCTATTGTCATCAGTACCTCCTCATACCTCGGGGACTGTTCTGCCAGTCGCCGGATAAAACCCTCTGGATCGGCGGTATCTCCCGCCTGTAATAAGTAGTTTAGCACGCTTTTTAGCTGTTCATCCGTATAGTAATCATACGTCAACAGTATAACCAACTCTTGCAGCAGCTCCGCCATATCTCGCTGCCGGATATGCTTTTGCACTATTTCCAGTAGCGCGACCCGTTTATGCGTCAGGATTTCATCGTCCGGGATTACCGTCACATCTACCAGCGGGAAGGGACCGGAATAGATTTCCTTCGCCAGAGCCGGATCATCAAAGCAGTCGAGCCAATTGGTACTCCAGGGATACGGCTGTATTTTCCCGTGATAGAACAACACCGGAATGACCAGCGGCAATTTTTCATGTCCCTGCTCCAGATGCCGTTGCATGGCTGAAATACTGTAACGTATTAACCTAAATGCCATCATTTTGTCCGGGGAACTCTGGTGTTCGATCACGCAATACACGTAACCGTCACCCTGCGCCGTTTTCAATGAATACAAAATGTCGGAATAATGCGCCCGCAGATTATCTTCAATAAACGACCCTGATTCCAACCGCAGTGTATCCAGATCACAAACTGCCCGTAATGTCGCAGGCAAATGTATCTCCAAAAAGTCTCTGGCAGTATCGATATGACTTAAAAACTGTTTAAAAACAGCGTCATGCGGCGTTGGTGTATTTTTTCTCTTCATCGGTGAATGGTAACATACTTTCTTTTATATTGAAGGAATATTAAGCAAGAAACCGGGCTGACTGCGATGTCTTGAATTTTCTTTGACAAGAACGTTGATCGTATCTCAGATACTTTAGTTTCCTTCTTAAGTGAAGTTCAGGTTAATTATGCAGGTCGCCTTCAAAGGAAACCTGCATACTTTAAGAATTAAAAATGAAACATCAACCCTGATTTTTTCTCTTGGTAAAAGCCGGGACAGGTTCAGGTGTCGGGACAGAGCTATCACAATTATAATGCTCTCCTGTTAGTCCTATTTTTTTACAGGCAATAGACAAAACATCATTAGGTGTTGCCCACTCATCTTTCCAGTTATTTCCGTCATAACGTTCCTTTTTAAATAGATCCCACATAATAAGGCCCGTTTTACCGTATTTGATCGTACCATCTAATATGCTATTGAGCTTGGCCTTGGTGAGCGGTAAATTACCGGTTGCAGGTTTACCAACTTCAAACCCCACTGTAATAGGCGGCAAAACCAATAATTTTTGCGGTTGAACTGATGCCTGAGCGTAATTACGCGCTCCTTTCAGTTTGACATGGAAGGTAACAACTTCATTACCTGATTTAAGCCAGTTAATATATTGACCATAATAATACTTAACTTGTCCAGGTAGATCACAAGGAATATAAGTTTCACCTCCCCCGATAAATCCACAATCTTTTTCACTCAAATCATAGGTCATCACACCAATATAGCTGAGTCGGTTGATAATTTTGGGATAACTCAGCGCGGTATTATAAATCAAACCATAGAGATTTCCCCCCCACCAGGCACCACCATAAATATCACTGTTCCTGGCGTTGGTTCCCCAGTTAGCAGACATATTCGGGATACCGCCAGTTGCAGGACCAGCAGTACTTAACTGAAGCGATGGTTTAACTGCATTAATTGAGGTGTAAAAAGACTTTAAAATAGCAGCGAATTTATCCACGGTTGCAGGCATCGCGCGGGGAATTCTTTCTGCGCCAGGGACAATATTCATTGACGCATCATAAACATAACCACCTAACCCCTTTGCTATTAACGTTGATGTCATAAGAGTTTCACTGTTATTAGAGGGAGCCTTGATTGAATCAGGCGTTAATTTCCAGCTTTTTGCATTAATATCAGCATGCCAGAACTCTTCATAATCCACATCAATCCCTGCTACATCTAAATCGGCAGCTAAATTAACAATGTTTCTATATGCACCCTCTGCTGCTTTACCCGTAATACTACTATCAAAACGAGGAGTCTTAGTCATTGGATTGGGGAAAATATCATAGACCGCACCCGGTTCATTACCACAAGCGTCTTTTTTGTTGGCGGTTATATCATAAATTTTCGGATAACAACTAAAGTTCCATCCGCCTACAGCAATATAAGTACTCACGCCATGAGATTTTAAATCAGCGATAATACCTTTTAATATCACAAAATCAGACCTGGCATTTTCAGCTTCTCTTGTGCTAATGATTTGGCTAGAGGTACAGGTATAGCCAAATAACCCTGAACATTTCAGGCTGTTTTTCTCATAGTTAACAAAACTAGGCTGGATAAAAGACAATACCAGCGTATTAAAGTTACTCTTATTTTTAGCAATATCTCTGCTTAATCTTTTAAAATTATCCAGACTGGCATAATATTCTTGAGTATCAACCTGTGCAGCAGGTCCACTCAGATAATATGCAGATATTTTAGGATTGGCGGCAACAACATTTCCTGACATGAAAGATAATAATACCGCACTTACTAATATACATCGGTTTAATTTGTATTTAGACATACATCTATCTCCACTTGGTTAACATTATTTTTCTGACTATAGCCAATGAGCTTTTATGACACTTCATTGCCTTTTCATCATGAACTGTATAAGTTTTTCCCTAATAGAGCGTTAATATATTCAGTATGTTATTATCGACTGTGATGTAGTTGCTGAACGGCTAAATTCGCATTAATTATTTCAATGCATCAATTTCATAATAGTATAGTTTTCACCATTGTCCACAAAGAAAATAGAATTAGTTGTAATAATATTCCATCCCATCCAAATAAAAAACATTATTATAGGACAATTCCACTAAATTATATATATCTCCCATAGTGTACACGTAATAAGAATCTGGCATTTTTCTTTGTAAGTATGGCAATGAATTATTCCTTCGTAGACATGACTATTCTCTATAATTCACTGGCACAAGATACTGGGAGACAAGCCTAAACACTGACGAAAAACAGTCGAAATAGATTGGTCAATGACCAACAAACCATGCCACATTAGCTATGCCAATAAATGTCCGGCCATTAACCACATCGCCTGAAACAATCGCTTATTAATTAACCACGAAAAGCCATTGCTATTAAATAAACGCGCCCTGCTGTCAGGCAAATCAGGCCAAAAAACTTCAACAATTCTTCAACAAATTATAAAAAGCTATAAAAAGGTATTATCTTAAATTTGCTGAATTAACGATCACAAACGTATACTCACTGTGCATTAAAAAAAATCTGGAATATCAAGTAGCTTGTTAGACGCTAAAAATGTATCCCAGCAAATGACACAACAAAGTTAAAACACAGGAAAATTATCATGACACGTTTAGGCTTATCTATAACTGCATTATCACTGTTATTCTCTGGCGCAGTATTAGCCGCACCAACCACATCTGCAACCCAATCTTCGGATACCAAGGCTACATCTTCCCATATGGAGAAAACTAAATCAGGCAAAGCCACTTCTAAAGAAGGCAAACAACATCAGCATCATAAAGCGACAAAAGAAGTAAAGAAAACCCACTGAGTTCTCCCATCTTATCTGAAGCAACCGCGCGCTGTAGAGATGGTTCTTTCAGTTACAGCCAACATCGTAGAGGAACTTGTTCCCATCATGGCGGTGTCGATAAATGGTTATAACACGGGTTTGATAGTGTAATAGTCGTAAATTCAGGGGGGACAAATCCCCCCTCAACATATAAAAGTAAATGGTTTAACAAGCACCTTCTGTATCGTCATCACCATAATATTTCACACCAATTCTGATAATATCCCGTCCCTGAGACTTACGGTGTTTATTACTGTCACGCAATGAATAGATACAACCGCAATATTCCTGCTGATAAAATCTTTCCCGTTTACTGATTTCAATCATCCGGGCGGAGCCACCTTGCTTACGCCAGTTGTAATCCCAATATTTAACCCCCGGATACTGACTTGCAGCCCGTATTCCACAATCATTTATCTGCTGCATATTTTTCCAGCGGGAAATACCTAAAGAGCTTGAGATCATGCTGAAATTGTTTTCATAAGCATACAAAGCAGTGCGCTCAAAACGCATATCAAAACACATCGTGCAGCGAACACCTCTTTCCGGTTCCCATTCCATGCCTTTAGCGCGTTCAAACCAGTTGTCGCTGTCATAATCCGCATCCACAAATGGCACATTGTGTTGTTCTGCAAAGCGGATATTCTCTTCTTTGCGGATCAAATATTCCCGTTTTGGATGAATGTTAGGGTTATAGAAAAAGACAGTGTAATCAATACCAGAGGCATGCAACGCTTCCATCACTTCACCGGAGCAAGGAGCACAACAAGAGTGCAATAATAATCGTTCCGCACTATCCGGTAACGTTAAAACAGGACGAACAAAGTTTTCCATTGGGCAGGCTCCATAATAAATATAAGAATTAATTATAAAAATAGTTATTTTAGCCACAAATCTTTCGACAAGGAATTCATCCGATGGCTTACTTGTCTCTACATTGATAACTAATTAAATTATAGACAAATTCAGATTCTTTTAACCAAAATCATTTGATAGGAGACCACGATGCGCCATGCAATTTCTCTGCGTGACCTCTCTTTTCCGGCAATCATAGCCGGATTTGTCGCTGTTCTGGTTGGGTATACCAGCTCGGCGGCAATTATCTTTCAAGCTGCGGAAGCCGCAGGGGCCACAACCATGCAGATCGGTGGGTGGCTGAGTATGCTGGGGCTTGGCATGGGTATCAGCTCGCTAGGGCTATCGCTTTATTACCGAACGCCGGTCCTTACGGCCTGGTCAACACCAGGCGCAGCGCTGCTGGCGACAACCCTGCCAGGAACATCAATCAATGAAGCCATTGGTATATTTATCTTTGCTTCTGCCCTGATCTTGTTATGTGGTATTACCGGCTTATTTGCACGATTGATGAATTATATTCCACAGGCACTTTCCGCAGCAATGCTGGCTGGAATTCTGTTACGTTTTGGTCTTGATGCTTTTTCCTCGTTTTCAATCAATTTTGTACTGACTGCCGGAATGTGTCTGACTTATCTGCTGACACGCAGATATTTATCACGCTATGCCATTGTTTTAACCCTGTTATCAGGGCTAATTATCGCCTCTTTACAGGGAGATCTTCATTTTGAACAACAATCAGCTGTCGCCTTTGCTATCCCTGAATTTATTGCACCTAGTTTTACACTCTCTTCATTATTAAGTGTAGGCGTCCCATTTTTCATTGTCACGATGGCCTCTCAGAATGCACCCGGCATCGCCACCCTGAAAGCCGCAGGATATCAGGTCTCGGTTTCATCACTGGTAAGCTGGACGGCGTTAATCGCACTGATCTTGTCACCTTTTGGTGGCTTTTCCGTCTGTATAGCCGCTATTACAGCCGCTATTTGTATGAGCCCGGAAATCCACACCAACCCTAATCGCCGTTATATGGCCGCTGCCGCTGCGGGTGTGTTTTACCTGATCGCAGGCCTGTTCGGTGGCTCAATCAGCATGTTATTCAGCGCACTGCCCACTGCTCTTATTCATACCATCGCCGGATTGGCTTTACTTGGAACCATTTCCGGCAGCTTGCTCCAGGCATTGCAGAATGAAAAACAACGGGATGCTGCGGTAATCACATTTTTAATCACCGCTTCCGGCGTAACACTACTTGGCGTAGGCGCTGCATTCTGGGGATTAATCGGTGGTGTAATAACCATGACCCTTTTATCTTTGCCCGGAAAAAACAAGGCCGCTCATTAAACGTACAGTAAAATTATAATTTTCAGCACCTTATGATATTTATTATTAATAAAACTTGTGATAGCTTGCCGGTGCTTCTGTACTCTGAAAATTATGATGGGACATCAACAACCTTAATCTATCTACTCGCAAACCGAGTTTTCTATTATGAAATTTTTTGATATTAGTAAGTTAGCTGTTATTTCATCATGTCTGGCAATCCCCTATAGCTATGCAGATGACCGCCCAATTCTTTCTCTTTCTGTCAGCCAGTCTGGTGGAAGTCAAACGACTGCTGATGGTAGTTTATCCAGAAAACCAAATAAGCAGGAATCACGCGTACTTCCTCTTTGGGGTGATGAGGCCAGGGCCAGAGGCTATGACTTACCTGAGCCTTTTGGCGCCAGTTACGGTTATATGAATATGCGCCAGAATATCGTCGTAGATGATATTAAAATTACTATGCCGAAGAACCCAGACACTGAAGAAGCTTTGGATATCCAAGCAGGTAAAACCAGAGAAAAGAATGAATCACATGTGCTTAAGCTGGATACTTGGGTTCTGCCTTTTCTGAATGTTTACGGTGTTTATGGCTGGACAAAAGGGACATCTAAGACCAACATCAAGAGTGTCAATCTTGGCGACTTTCCTTATATGAAAGACATTCCTTTCCAGCTAGATTTTAAAGGTAAATCTTATGGCGGCGGTTTTACACTAGCAGGTGGTTACAACCAGTTCTTTGGTACACTTGATACCAACTATACCTACACCAATTTGGATATTCTGGATGGTAAAATCAGCGCCTTAGTTGTCACGCCACGTGTTGGTTATGAGTTTACATTCCAGCCACTCATCCCTGGACAGGGAAATACCAAATTGCAGGTATGGACTGGCGGCATGTACCAGAAAATTACTCAGGAATTTAAAGGGAATATTAATAACCTGGATTTACCCCCTGAGTTTGCTGCATTTGTAACTGCATTAGAGGATCCGGATATGAAGTTCAAAGTAAAACAGCATGTTGCTTCCCGCTGGAATAATACCGTTGGGGCACGACTGGAAGTCACACGCAATTTCAATCTACTGACTGAAATTGGCTTTAACAAACGTAACAGCTTCTATATTTCAGGTGAGTTCCGCTTTTAATGAAAATCCGCTGTACTCTATATGGGCTGGCTTTAGCCAGCTTTTTTATTTCTGATTTCTCATATGGTCAATTGCCACTTAGCAGGGAAAAAATCGACGGCTGGCTGGAAAAATTAGGTGGCAGTAATACCTATGACAGCAGTAAAGCCATTGACTGGGGCATTTTGCCTGGTCCTTTTTATACCCCTGAATTAGGTGCTGGCGTCGGTGTTGCCGTAGTTGGGCTTTACCGGCCAGATGATTACGACCATACCAGCCAGATCTCTTCCCTTTCCCTGAATGGATTTGCCTCTTCAACAGGTGCCTTTGGGTTCACGTTTGATAACTACAGTTTTTTTGCTGATGATCAATGGCGTTTTTTCCTTTCCGGCACACTGAATAACGTTCCCACCTATTACTGGGGAAGCGGTTATGACTCGGGTAAGGTAGATGATAATAAAGAAAAATACCGATCCCAGGAACTGCGCCTGCAACCCAGAGCGCTCTATCGGATCGCTGATTCCACCTATTTGGGCGCTGGCTGGGATTTTTCATCACTATATGCCAAAGATCCTGATAATGGCGCGAAAAAACTATTCGCCGCAGAAAAGGACGGACAATCCATATTAAGTTCAGGTATCAGTGCCTATTTCAGTTATGATACTCGGGATTTTCTGCCTAACGCTCATCGGGGACAAGTTCTTAATCTTACTTACACCCATTTTTCCCCGGCATTAGGCAGTGACAGCCGGTTTAACACCGTTGATATGCAATACAGCGCCTATTACCAATTAAATGAAAAATCGGTACTGGCATTCGATAATCATGGCCGTTTCACTGATGGTCAGGTACCGTGGAATATGCTGTCGATGCTGGGTAGCAGTAACCGGATGCGCGGATATTATGAAGGCAGATACCGGGACAAAAATGTTATCAGCACCCAACTGGAATATCGACACAAACTGGACTGGCGACACGGATTTGTCTTGTGGGCAGGAGCCGGCACCATGAGCCATTATGCCGAAGATATTGGCTCAGGAAACTGGCTCCCCACCGTTGGGGCAGGATATCGCTTTGAATTCAAACCTAAAATGAATGTAAGACTGGACTTTGGTATCGGTAAAAGAAGCAACGGATTTTATTTTCAGGTGGGAGAGGCTTTTTGAAATTGCGTTTATGGATTGCCGCTCTAACTTTAGTTGCAGGATGTCAGGGAATTTTTTCACCAATTGTACCAGTACAACCTGATCTAAATAGTGAAACAACCGCCGAAGCGACCCGTGCATGGCCTGCTCTTGACCCAATCCGCTCTCCCGAAGGATTAAGAGCCTGCTGTGCTTTTGGTTATGATTTGAAAACTCAATTATTGGCTATTCCAGTCCCTTTTTATCAAATAGCTAATGTGCTGGATGCCAATGATCTTGGCGAACATCATTATAACAATAGCTTTTTTGGCACCGTCGCTTCATTAACAGGAATCAGTAATGAAAAAGTAGGGATAATATATACTCGCAGAGGTGGATTCATTGATATTTCCCATGTGCGGGATACGGCTGATAATGCCGTTTTTCTATTCAGTCAAATTTGGCCTCGTCTTGGGGAAAAGTGGCAAATAGAATTAGGCAATGAATTAGCATCACGCCGCATCCAGTTTTATCAATTCACACCACCAGCTGCGATAGAACAACGTTATACCCTAAGTGCTTATCTGGCGGTAAAACTGGCTTTTGAACTTGCCGCATGGCATGAAATTGCCCAATGGTATGGTTACCAATCTGTACCGGGGTTTTCTGAAAAAGTCTCTGCGTTTTCTCCTGAAGATCTCTACTCTAATTTGCTGGGAGCGCGTCTTTCCCTTTCATTGATACTGGCAGGACAAGTACCTTCCATGAAGCAATACCGCTTATCAATGCAAGCTATTCTGCCGCCTGCACTGCATGAACTGAAAGCCCTCTCCTCTGATGAAACCCGGAAAATGTTTGAACAGATCGATGGTATCTGGTGGGACAGTAAACGTCGTGTGCCTGATAAGCGCTTGGTTCTTCAACGTGATTATCATACTCACAGCGATCGTACACCGAATATGGTACCGTCAGAACAGCAATATCCACTCAGGCTTACTTTGCCACAACAATATTCCAGCTACATATTATCTGAATTGGCCGAATTACAATTGTGGCCCAGCCACCAAATGAAAGAACTTCCAGTGCCAGAACGCTACTGGACTGTTCTTGATTTCCCACAATTAGCAGAAAAAGCGAAAGAGCAGCAAGAGAGTCATTGACCCCTATATTTCTACTGACTGCTCCCCTTCACAAAGAGGAAAAAAATCTTAGATTACTATTTCTAAAATAATAATCCCATTTAACTATAATTGATTACTACTTATCATTCTCATAATTTCACATCACAATATAAAATTAACATCATCTATAATAAAAACAAACTATGCCAATCATAGTCAACAAAGCCCCCATTAACAAGACCTTATTTCACAGGATGAAAAAACCGTATTGAAATATTTACAAAGATAAAAAACCAATAACCAGCTGATATAAAATAATTAATATTAAACAACATTTAAAAAATAAATAAAAAAATCACAAAAACATTAGCCAACAAAACAAATACAAAAAGAATTAAAATTCAAAAATACCAACACAAATAGATTTTAATTCCACAATATATTAAAAAATAGGGTATTTTTGTTATTTTTACGATGTGAAAAGAGGTTTGTTCTTAATTTAACTTAGATAATGCAAATACCTTCTTAAATAAATCCAACCTGTCTATAATGTTATTTCTAAGTTATAAACATGTATAAACAATATCAGCTTCATCTAAGTAGATAAAATAAGAACTTACATTAGAAAAAATTAAATTTATTCAAGCTGGCTTAAGTTACCAGATTATTTTCAACCATATAATATATTGATTTTCATTTTAAACCTATAAAATCAAACTCATTCTATAGATAGATACAGGCATTATTTTTAAATCTTTCTAATGTATTAGGGGATTCAGGGCCCCTATCTTCACCCCCCTGATAAGATCAATTAAAGATGTCCCTACTCCTGGAGAGGAAAAATGAATAAACTAGCATTATCCACTGCCGCCGCTCTTATTTTTACCGGTTCTGCTGTTGCCGCTGATAATTCTGCCGGCGGTACATTACATTTCTCAGGTGCAGTTACTGACGCCACTTGCACTATTAACGGTGGCGCCTCAGCTAATCTGACCATAGTATTGGCGCCTATCTCAGTCACCCAAGCCGGACAAAAGGAAGGCTTGATTGATTTTGGTAAAAAAGCGTTTTCACTGGAATTTTCTAACTGCCAATCCAATGCAGCTGGTTTCGACCCAGCAACCTCCATGTTGAAAATCCACTTCTCATCAGCACATGCCATTGCTAACGATGGTAAATACCTGATGAACCAAGAACTGAATGCAAGTGGCAAACCTAAAAACGTCGGTATCGCTATTGTTAAATATGCAGAAGAAAATACCCCAATCATGCTGAATAAAGCTTTGGATACGGGAATCAAAGGCTCTACTCCAGCGCCTGAAGTTGTCGATTTCTATGCCAAATATTATAAAGTAGGCACTGCTGATGCAGAACCCGGTAAAGTAATAACAACGGTGACTTATCACGTTGCTTACTTATAATCATTTACTACAACAAATAAAGCCTATTTATCCAAATAGGCTTATTTACTTTGACAAAAATAACGTTATGAAGAAATTATTTCTAGCTATATTATTCTCGGTAACAGCTTTATCTGCACAGGCCAACATCGTTATTAATACAACCCGGGTTATTTATCCGGCCGGTAATAAAGAGGTATCTGTTCAATTATTAAATACAGGCGATCAACCCTCTCTGGTACAATCCTGGATAGATGATGGCGATCCTAATTCAACACCAGAAACAGCTAAAGTCCCCTTTCTGCTCACGCCCCCAGTCGTCAAAGTTGATGGCAATAACGGCCAGCAATTGAGAATAAAGCACACTAATAGCAACCTACCTACTGATCGTGAATCGCTGTTTTATTTAAATGTTCTGGATATTCCACCCATTGCAGAAAACATTGCCGATAAAAATGTCATGCAGATTGCTATTCGTACCCGGATCAAATTTCTCTACCGGCCCGAAAAGCTCTCTATTTCACCTAAGCAGATAGAACAGCATGTTGCATTAAAACGCGATGGCAACCAACTAAAATTAGAAAATTTATCACCCTATATCCTGAATATAGTCGGTCTTAAATCTTCCAATGCGCAACCTAACTTATTAAATGAAGGAACCATCATCAAACCGTTCTCTTCTCATTCATTCAGTACCAATGAAAAAATAAAAGCGGGAGACAAATTAACTCTGGCTATTGTTGATGATTTTGGTGCTATAAATAAATTAACTTTACCACTTCAACAGTGATATTACTGGCATAGCATAAAACATGATACGAAAAAAAGTTAGTCCGTTAACTCTGATAATCACCACTATCCTGTATACAGATTGCTTATGTTATGCCGCAACATTTAATACTGATTTTCTGGCCGGCGAATCTGCAAAAGCGGATTTATCCCGATTTTCTTCTGCTTCAGAACTACCCGCCGGCCACTACGGTATTGATATATACCTAAATAATGACTGGAAAGGGCGATTTGATATTAATATCCAGAACGATGGCAAAGATATCTACTTATTAAGTGAAGATCTGCCAAGGTTGGGGATAAAAATTGATACAAGTCAATTACCAGAATCAAATTCATCCAAAGGTGAAATTCTTCTTACTAAAGTAATACATGAGGGAACCGCTAATCTTGATGTTCCTAAACTCAGCCTGCATCTGGTCGTTCCTCAAGCTTATATTAAAAATGAACTGAAAGGCTATATCGATCCTGCCTTCTGGGACAGAGGAATTCCAGGCGCTATGCTTTCCTATAATGCTAACTATTACCATACTCAAAACAGGAATAAACAGAACAGTAACTATGAGAATGAAGATAATGCTTATGTGTCACTTAATAGCGGTTTGAACCTGTTTGGCTGGCAATTACGTGATCAATCCTCTTATTATTATACACGTTCAAGTGGCAATAAATGGAGTAATAATACCCGTTATCTGCAACAGGGAATTTCATCAATTAACGCAGAACTTCGCATTGGTGATAGCTATACATCAAGTGATCTGTTCGATTCTTTCCGTTTCCGGGGTATCAACTTGAAAACAGATATGCGCATGTACCCCGATGCCTGGCAAGGGTTTTCCCCTATCGTCCGAGGAGTTGCGCAAACTAACGCTCTGGTGAAAATCTCTCAGAATAATGTTGTTATTTATCAGGGCAATGTACCACCGGGCCCCTTTGCCATTGATACTATTTTACCAACAGGTTCGGGTGGAGATTTATTTGTCGAAGTCACAGAAGCGACAGGGCGTACCAACAGCTTTACCGTTCCCTTTTCATCTGTTCCTAATATGATGAAAGAAGGTCTTGGCAAATACGATATCAGTGCCGGTAAAACACAAATTGCCAATAGTCGTTATAAACCAAACTTTTTCCAAGCCAGCTATCAATATGGCTTTAATAATGTTCTGACGGGTTATACAGGTACCATCATCAGTAAAGATTATTACTCATTACTGTTAGGCAGTGGCTTTAATCTACCGATTGGCGCTATCTCACTGGATATTTCACGATCCAGTGCCAAATTTGATAACAACCCAACGATGAAAGGCCAGAGCTACAAAGTCTCTTATAGCCGCTATATTCCACAAACAGGAACAAACCTCTCTCTGGCGGCTTATCGCTATTCAACTAAAAACTACCTGAATCTGCTCGATGCCATTAATCTACGTGACTGGATGAGCAACGGATATAACCGACAATACTATTCTCACCAGAAAAACACCTTCAATATCAATTTGAACCAGAATCTTGGTAACGGTGCGGGTTCACTTTTTCTTTCAGGGACATTCCGTGATTATTGGGGAACAAAGAACAAAAACAGAGAGTATCAAATGGGGTATTCCAACAGTCTGGGTAAAATCAATTATACCCTGACGGCAAGCCGTGTCCGATACAATATCAATGAAACAGAAAATAAAGAGGAGCAGCGCTATTATCTGACACTATCTATTCCTTTTGAGCTGTTTGACTCCCCAGCCTATCTGACGAGTAATGTCTCAATCAATGACAAGCATTACAACAACAGTGATCTGGGATTGAGTGGCAGCGCAGGCCAGAACAACCGCCTGAATTACCACTTCAATATTTCAGATCAGAAAAGTGGTTCCACAACAACCAGTGCAAATCTGACCTATAAAACATCCGTTTCCACACTGAATAGCTCTTATAGCCAATCCAAGAGTTATCGCCAGATGGGGATGGGTGCAACAGGCAGTTTAGTCGCTTATCGGGGTGGAATTCTGGCCGCTAACCAAATAGGGGAAACCTTTGCAATCATTGACGCGCCAGGCACAGTTAACGCTTCTGTGAATGGAGATAAAAGCATGGTAACCAATAACAGCGGTAAATTGCTGATACCTTATCTTTCTCCTTACCGTAAAAACGCCATCATGCTGGATACCAGTGAAGTGCCGGAAGGGGCGGCTGAACTTATCGGTAACATCAGAGACGTTGCGCCCTATTCCGGTGCCATTACCCATCTCGGATTTAAAACAGACCAGCGGAAAATTTTTATTTTCTACGCCACTCAGGCCAATGGTAAACCTCTGCCTTTTGGTACTGAAATTGTCGATTCAGAAGATCATAACCTGGGATATGTTGGTCAGGGTAGTATGGTTTTCCTGCGAGCAGAGAAATTACCACAGCAAATTTATGTCCGTATCGGTCAGTCAGGCGAAAAGAGCTGCATAATAAACGATCCACAGCCTGAAATAGACTCAACCGCCAATATTTGCCGTTAAGGGAGAAAATAATGAAACTTAAGCTATTGTATCTGGCGGCTTTAATCACTCTGGGTGGCAACAGTATCGCTTATGCGGACTGTAAACCCAATCATGCGATAACCGCCCCGGCAATCACAATTGATATGACAGATAATCTCTATCTGAACAGTAATGAAACTTGGCTATTGAGCACCCGGTATTCCGGCTATTTTACATGCACCAGAAACTCATTGTGGAAACAAAACTCTGTTGCTAATGGCTCTCCTTTTACCAGAAACAAGGTTGTTTTGGGCTTCAATGGTGGTAAAGATTATGTAGAAGTGGCTATCACAAATCTTTCTCCCAGCGGCACTATTAGTCTGGGAAACACTAATACAACATATCCGGCCAGCAAATTACAGGCCGAATTTACGCTTAATGTTAAGCTACTAAACGGCAGGCCAGGAGGTAGTAATATTCACGTCTTTTCCGGCAATAATGCAACATTAAAAACAGCTGTTATTGCGATGGACACCACTAATCTAGGGATCCTTGACGCCATTGTTCGTTTTGCTACAGATTTCCTGACTTTTATTCTCACCTGGGTGTGGCCAACTCATTCTGAAGATATCTATTACCAACCGATCACTATAACTTTTGATCGTAAAGAGACAACTTGTAACTTCTCAAATGCGGGGTTAACAGTGAATCTGCCAAAAGTTAACCGCGCTACACTGCTTAACGGAACAAATAGAGGAGAAACACCTTTTACACTCAATTTTGCATGCGATTATCTCAAAAACGGTAAAACTTCACGTTCAGTTAAAGCCTACCTAAGCAGTAATAATTTACTACCAAACGACAACCAAACGTTAATTGATAACAAAGCAGGTGCCGCTAAAGGCGTTGGTATCCGTGTCTCTCAACAAGGTAATTCAACACCCATAATTTTCAGCGCTTCGCAATCTTCCTCTCGCGGAGCAACAGAGCTATTCAGCGAAAAGGCCGGCAACATTATCGATAAACACTTTACAATCAATTTTAATGCTTACTACTACGTTTATGATCCCCAAAACATCATAGCAGGGGAATTGAAAGCAACTTCTGTTCTGAACTTTGAATACAATTAACCAGGAGGCAAGGTCTATATCTCTCGGCTTAACCAAAAATTTATGTTTCAATAAGTAATAATGTGTAACAAAGTGTTTCTGCAAAAAAATCCATTTACATTTACAACTCACTCGAAACTTATGTAAGATAATGATAATCCTAATATTAAATAATCACGCATACTCGCTTAATTTCCTAATAAAATGGTACAATTATATTAAAAACAGGGAAAAACATATTATCAATTATCAACAAAGCAAAAAAATAACACAAAAAATATATATTTAGATTTCATTAAAAATATAAATAAAACCATAAAAATCATGACACTAAAAATATATAAAACAGATGAAAATCAAGCATGCAATAATATGATCAACAATAAAAAAACATAAAAAAATATTCAATTCAATATATTGACAAATAAAATAATAAATTAAAAATCAATAACATAAGAACAAAACCCAAAGAGATAAAGAACCAATTATTAGATAAAAATACATTTATACCAAATGGAAAAATATAACAAACATAACTTATTCAATTAAAAGTAAAATATGAATTATATTCAAAAAACACTATTAATATAAAAATAAATAAAAAAATATTTATATTCCAAACAAACAAATCATTAAAAAACTCTTATTCTTATACATACCTGTATTATTGTGTTATTATAATATCTATCTAAAATAGACAATTGTAACACATTGTTACTTATTTTAACTTAACATTTAGAACCATATCGAATATCCTGCACCGTGCCAATGATAATGAGTATATTATAAAATCAACTCAAGTCTGACAGATACAGCTCAATTTTAACTCACAGAGAAAAAGCCATATCGGTAACAGGTTACTTTTTTATGAAAATGATACTTATTCTTATAGCGGCAATATTAATATCAATTAGTTTATTACTCGCTGCGGTGTTTTTACGATTGGCAGTACTATAAATACATGGGACCGAATTGAGTTCAATAATTTTGGATACTTTACCCGCTGGTTTACAGATCATTTTTCTTTTAGAAAAAACCTCTCAGGCATGAAATGAACAAAACAATCATTATTATAGCTGATGAATAGCCCAGCCCAGGAAAGCAACATTTTGTACAAAAAAGATAGATAACCATCTATAAATTAATAAAAAACTATAGAATAAATTAGCAAGATAACAATTTTCATTATAGAAAATATATTTATGAATTACTAAAAACTCTGGCTATGCTGGATTTATTTTGCTAGCATTAGATTGTTTTTTATTCAGAGCAAACGAGGAAAAGCAATGCCCTCTCAAACAACGAGGACAACTGCCATCTTCGCTTTCTTTATTTCACTATTGTTTTCCGCTTTTAGTCACGCATCAACCAGCACCGCTA
The DNA here is from genome assembly GCF_025384845.1 of Photorhabdus temperata. Classification (NCBI taxonomy): domain Bacteria; kingdom Pseudomonadati; phylum Pseudomonadota; class Gammaproteobacteria; order Enterobacterales; family Morganellaceae; genus Photorhabdus; species Photorhabdus temperata. The sequence goes on from NZ_JAJAFX010000005.1 coordinate 115,604, forward strand.
AAAGCATGGAGTATTCTCACAATGGCGCACAAAGCAATTTGCCAGATTTGCGAAAATACCCTTCGGGCATCCCACGTAAGAAAGCGTTTTTAAATGTAGTTGTCCCTGTAATTGATAAACACAATCAACAAATTATGCAGGAACGGAAATGGTTACTGGAATACCAGAAAGCCAAACATTGGTCCACTCAGGATATCAGGTTTCTGCAACGTATTTGCAAAAACTACAACGTGAGCTGTAGCAGCTCGCCTAAAAAAGTTAACTGGAACAAGCTACTGAGCCGTGTTGACATCATCCCAACCCATTTTGTCGCAACTCAGGCTGCAACAGAATCTGGTTGGGGAACGTCTAAACTTGCACAACAAAATAACAACTTGTTTGGTATGCGTTGCGGTAACCGCTGTAAGAAGGCCCAAGGTAAGATAAAAGGTTATTCCGCCTATCCGACTATCAATGATTCTGTCGAAGCCTATATGAGAAATATGAATACCCATAACGCTTATGAATCATTACGTGTTTCACGCGCTAAACAGAGAAATAGCCAGGAATCGCTGAATACCAGCAAACTGATTGATAATCTTGAAGGGTATTCACAATTAGGTTCTACTTACAACAGCTACCTGCATAAAGTGTTTAACAGCAACAAAGGGCTTATTACTCAAGCACAGAAGTTCGCTAAAAACGACCATAACTAAGGTGCTAAATAAGTATGAACCCGCATATATAGCCCCAACAACCTATATCATCCGCTTCATAACAAAGGTATGAAGCGGATGATTTTTTACGTTTACCAAAGTGTCTTTCTCATTGATAGAATATTTAAATTAGATATTATAATATTGCTCATTATTACCCTTGTACTGCGACGAAATGATTAGCCAGAGTTTAATATGAATTTCTTTTCTTTTGAGTTTCTAGGGTCCTTTGTTGCCCTCTTTTTCTTGTATTGGATGCTACAAAAAAGTGCGAAAGCACAAAACTACTTGTTGATAATCGCAAGTTATCTGTTTGTCTTCTCTTTTAATCCACTTTTCGCCGGCATCTTATTTGGCTATACGCTATTTATCTATCTTTTAACAAACATAGCCGGCAGATTTCTATCCGACCGCATCACATTTACCATTCTGACGATAGGTATTCTGGGATGCTTCACTGCATTCAAATATTACTCTTTCTTTCAGGAAAACCTGCAACAAGCGTTTGCCAAATTTGGTTTATCCATAGATTTACCCATACTGACATTACTCCTGCCTTTAGGTTTATCTTTCTATGCATTTCATTCCGTCAGCTATGTCGTTTCTGTCACAAGAAAAGAAATCCCCCAGGCATCATTCCCTGATGTCGTTTTATACCTCTGCTTTTTTCCCAGTATTGTTGCCGGACCAATAAACCGGGCTAAAGATTTCTTACCTCAAATCCAGATTTCATCAAGAGTGATCATTGAACCATCAAGAGCAATATTGCTGATTGCATTGGCAATAACCAAACTATTCCTGTTCAGCTCTTATCTATCCGAAAATTATGCAAACCCAATTTTTGATGACCCTGTCAGCTACAATGCCGGGCAAATCCTGGTTGGTATTTATGCCTATGCCTGGCATATCTATTTTAATTTTTCCGGCTATACCAATCTTGTCACCGGATTAGCGCTACTCCTCGGATTCAGGGTACCTGAAAACTTTAATGCCCCTTATCTGGCGGAAAACTTACAAGCTTTCTGGCGCCGTTGGCATATCAGTTTATCTGAATTTATCCGTGATTATGTCTATATTTCTTTTGGCGGTAATAAACAGGGATTTGTACGTAAAAATCTTAATTTGTTTGCCGCTATGGTCATCTCCGGTTTATGGCATGGTGCCGGAATTAACTTCATTATCTGGGGAGCTATTCATGGGTTAGGATTAATCATCCTCAATGTTAAATATCAGTTATTTTCCTCAAAAAACAGAAAAAACGAAAATACGCCCAAAAATCCAGTAACCTCATTTTTATCCAGAGTGATCACCTTCCACTTTGTCTGTCTGGCATGGGTTTTCTTCCGTTGCCCTACTCTGGATGATGCCCTGACATTATTAAATCAATCGATATCAACAGATTTATTTCACTCGATAATAGCCAACGGTGGGTTGTTACTGATGTTCTGGGGACTCTTTATTATTTATCCGCGGCTGATTAATCTAAAAATAGCCGTTGGGAAAATTCATTCTCAGATTTCATGGAGATACTACCCAATACCATTAGCGATTATTCTGACTTTAGTATTTATGCTTTCACCACAAGGAATGCCAGGATTCATCTATGCTAATTTCTGAATTCAAATCCAATTTAAAAACTGCCGGACAAGTCATTTTTATCGTGGTATTAACCAGTCTGCTGTTAATCTGGCTGAATCACCGTTCACTGGATAGATTCTGGCAACAGAAATACCACCAGCAAAGCCTGTGGGCAGCCTTACAAGGTAATCCACTCTGGGATTTAGGGGATAATCTGGAACAAGGCCTACTCGCTGCGGGAGAAGCGTTCATCTTACATACTACCGGCAATAACAGTGACAATTATCAGCCAACTCCCCAGGAAGCGAATATCACCCTTCCCACAGGTTTTCAGATCGGGCTGAGACTCCTGGGTGGTTATACCTCTCCTATGGCAAATCTTCCGGTAACTTTCCCTGAATTATTACAAAAATCCCCTCATACTCATTCTGTCGGTTCATCGGTGTTCCACAATTCAGACAATAATGTTGATCCCAGTATAGTTATCACCAAAACCAATGTGACGCTGACAGCCAAAGATAAAGTGCTTTTTGCCGGAGACTCAATGATGCAGGGCATTGCCCCCCATCTGAAACGTCGGCTCTATCAGGATTACGGTATTTCAAGTATTAATCTCAGCAAACAAAGTACTGGGCTTGCTTACCCCGGCTTTTTTAACTGGCCGGAAACTATCAATAAGGCACTGGAAGCTAACCACGATATCAAGCTGGTTGTTATCTTCCTGGGGCCAAATGACCCCTGGGATATGCCACCACAACATGGAAGCACCTACCTGAAATTCGCAAGTCCTGATTGGGAAAGCCTCTATCGCCAACGTATCGACATGATCCTTACCGAAACACGTAACCACGGAGCTGATGTTATCTGGATTGGCCCTCCCAATATGCGACAGAAAAAACTCTCTGCTAATATGGAATATCTAAGATCACTGTATCAATCAGAAGTAGCGAAAACCGGGGAAATCTACGTTTCTGTTAACGACATTTTTAAATACCATACGGATGATTATTCTGATTATGTTGGCGACAATAGTAACAAAATTAAACTCAGAAGCGGCGATGGTATACATTTTAGCTTGAAAGGCCAGCAAACTATCTCGGACAATATATTCTCATTGATTGAATTTATTCAGGAACCAGCCAAACAAAATGGAAAGACTTAAACAACTCTGCCGGCGATATCACTCTATCGGCCTTGGTCTGGTCATCATGCTCTCTTTAAGTCTGATATCATGCCATAAGCAAAGACCAGAACCATTGCTAATACAACCGCCGGCAAAAGCAAACCAGCAGTTAACAGACTTTGGTGAACCCAATCTCACCTTACTGGCAGATAAACTTCATAACAGCCGCCATAATCAACTGCATTTTGTTCAGATAGGTGATTCCCACACTGCCGCAGACTTTTTTACCGGCAAACTCCGTTCTCTATTACAACAACGTTTTGGTGATGCCGGTATTGGCTTTATCAGCCCAATAAATGTGCCCGGCCAACGTAACGCGATAATCAGCATGACGGGCAATAAACAGCAATGGGAACTAACGACCAGTCGCAAAGATAATCAGCCTGATTTCCCGCTCGGTGGTGCAATTGCAGAACCCGATAGCCAAACAAGTCAATTAACTTTAGAACTGTTTGTATCATCTCGTGATCGCTATCAACTTAAAACGTTATACCAGGCAACGGGCGATTCTCAAGTTCTGGTTCAGTCTGCAATCAAGAGAATACTTAAATTACCGGCAACTCACGGTCAATGGCAATTTTCCACAGAAGAATCAGTCACATTCCCGGTTAATATTACGGCGATACAAAATAATCAGTTAGAATTAGGTGGCTGGTTTATCAAAGGTAAACAACCAGGTGTTATGTTGTCCGCTTTAGGTATTAATGGTGCAACCATTAATATGATCGATAAGTGGCAGCCACAATGGATTAATACATTAGCGCAAATGCACCCCGATATGGTGATCCTCGCTTATGGCACCAATGAAGCATTTAATGATTCGCTAGACTTATCAAGTTATCACCAACAACTGGAAACCAAGGTAAAACAGATTCGTCATCATTTACCACAAGCAGTTATCCTTATTATCGGGCCAGGTGATTCCTTGAAAAACAGTCAAGCAGCAAGTTGTACATCACAACAACCAGCAATGTTGAATGACGTCATCCGTATTCAGCAGGAAGTCGCTCAAGAGCAGCACACACTATTCTGGAATTGGCGTGAATATATGGGTGGTGAATGTTCAATTAAAGGCTGGGCGCAGCAAGATCTTGCGCGCCCAGATTATGTTCACCTTTCAGCTATAGGCTATGAGCGCAGTGCTGAAGCTTTATATCAGCAATTAATAAATATTCTCGATCAATAAGCAACAATGAAGCTTCATTGGGAATCGTACTAAATACTAATATTGCATTTAGTGCAATAAGATCTTAGAGTTATGAACTACAATATGAACAAGTTCACAAGGTGTCAATTTAATCATCTTGTTCACTACATTTAATACAATAAAAAATAAGTTTATACCATCTGTAACACATAGCGTTAAAAAGAGTATTTAAAATATGACTTTTTCAAGAAAGTATCCCAGAGGCTCTATAAGAAGATTCATTTCCGGCTGGAAAGAATGTAGTATTGAACGTTACCAACAAGCCTATTCTCTTTATGGCGGTGGAATATCTACTCATCCCAATATTGTAAATTTTTTAAACAAAAAATCTGGGAATAATTTTATCTTTTACGTTAAAGAAAACCCAGAAACAGAAAACGTTATCGAAGGTGCATACTTTACATGCAAAGATCATCATCTGGCAGCAAGTCATCAAAAAAACTACCACTTCTTCACTTATGATGAAATTATCTTTCCTATCGCCAAACATCTAAAAACCCTAATCCCAGGGAAATCTAAAACCATATCGCTCCTGCACAAAGAAAATTTTATCAACGTTTGTTATGGGCGGTTAAACAAACGAACAGTCTGTCTTGCTAAAGAGAATTTTTCTTATAAAACAAAAAGAAATCGAAGTAATGAAATTAACAAATTTAAACGTTCTGGCGGGGAAATACATCAAATTAACGATTTTACTTGTCAAGAGTTTGTCGATATTTACACTACACTGTACGAAAAACGCTGGACATATAAAACGCACAATCAAGAAGAGAAAGAAAAATTAATTGAATTATATACCGAACTCAAACAACATCTGTACGGGAATGTATTAACTATCAATGGCACCCCGGTAGCCTACGATCTCGTCATAAAAGCAGACAGTCCCCAGTGGATTTCATTTGACGCAGTAGACGGCGGACTCGATCCTGAATATTCCAATCTCAGTGTTGGCAGTGTTTTAATGTGGTTAAATATTCAGAATGCTTCAGAACTCTGCCAGCAACATCAAAAAACTATGCGTTATTCTATTGGCAGACCTTCTCTTGCCTATAAAGATCGCTGGTGCAATCGTCATCCATTAGTAAGGAGCTTATTCTAGTTTCATCAATATCTTTACATAAGTGACTTATATGGCCGTTTTTATAGAAAACGGCATTAATTTAACATCTCCAAAAAGTATTCCAAGTTTTAGCTTCAAAGATCTTCATCATCCTATCTTTTAAAAACTTAAAAAGGGCATTACATCATGGCAAAGAAAGCCATCCCAACCGCCGCCCCCGTTATTCCAAGAATAGTTTCCATAATTGACCAGGTTTTCAGTGTTTGAGATTCTGTCGCACCAGTAAATTTACCGAATAACCAGAAACCGGAATCATTAACATGGCTCAATACCAGAGACCCCCCGGCAATACAGATTGAAAGGGCTGCAAGTTGGGCCCCAGAATATTCTAATACATCAACAACCGGCAGGATCAGACCAACGGTTGTCAGGCAGGCAACGGTCGCAGACCCTTGAATAACACGCACTGTACCAGCAAGGATAAAACACGCTAATGCAATTGGCAGGCCTGAGCCAATTAATGCATTCCCCAACGCAGGACCAACCCCGGAATCCACCAACACTTGTTTGAATACACCACCGGCCCCAGTAACCAACAAAATAATTCCAGCAGGCTGAATAGCCGAAGAGCAAATATCCATCACTTTTTCTTTACTCATCCCACGACGAATTGCCAGACCATAAATGGCAATCAGACAAGCAACCAGAATCGCAGAGAATGGATGACCGATGAATTCAAGCCACAAATACAATTCAGAATTTTGTTCAACAAAACTCTCACCAACAGCCTTTAATCCAACCAAAGCTAATGGAAACAAAACCAGCGACAAGCTCAAACCAAAAGATGGCATCTTACCCTGACCAAGACTGGGTTCACTCATATCAGCGGGTAAATCCAACGTAACATACTTACTGACGAAACTACCAAAAATTGGACCAGCCAGTAACATCCCCGGAATCGCTGCACAGATACCAATCAGGATCATCCAGCCAAAATCAGCATTCATCTGTGAAGCCAACAACATCGGAACTGGACCGGGTAACAGAAACGCTGCGGCTGCCGCAACACCGGCAAACAAAGGAATAACCAGTTTCACTACGTTACCACCAGTACGGCGCGCGACTGCAAACGCCACACCAATCAATAAAACAATCGCTACATCAAAAAACAGCGGTAAAGCACAAACCAGACCAGCGATCCCCAATGAATAATGAGCACGGCTTTCACCAAAACTATTTAGTAATTTAATCGCAATCTGATCCAGAGCACCTGTTTCATGCAGAACCTTACCAAACATCGCTCCCAGTGCAACAACAATCGCCAGAAAGCCTAATGTTCCGCCCATTCCTTCTTGCATTGTTTCGGTAATTTTATCCAATGGCATACCAGAAAAAACACCCGCCCCCATAGATACCAGTATTAACGCAACAAAAGCATGTATTCTGGCCTTCATCACCAGAAACAGCAGTAAAAGAACAGAGCCAACTGCTGTCAGCACTAAGGTTAAAGTACTCATTATTTTCCCCCTGAAATGACACTATTAATTATTCTTATTGAGTGATTAATCACTTCATCAAGAGACGATCTAATATCAATCAGATAAACATCTTTTTCATCTCTACCCGGTTCTTCTAATGCCTCAAATTGAGATACCAACATTTGAGGTTTAAAGAAATGATCTTTACGTGCTTGCAACCGACTTTCAATTAAATCAAAGTCACCTTTCATATAAAGAAATGACAGATTCTTATTATTATCACGCAGCATATCCCGGTAATGCTTTTTTAAAGCAGAACAAACAATCAGGGAAACTGGATTTGTGCGTTGCATGGCAAAAACTGCATCATTTAGTGATTTCAACCAGGGCTTACGATCTTCATCATTCAGTGCATGGCCTTTAGCCATCTTATTAATGTTAGATCTTGGGTGTAAGAAATCACCATCCAAAAAAGCGGAGTCCAGTTTATAAGCCACAGCATTGGCAACAGCAGATTTACCACTGCCTGATACCCCCATAAGCACAAAAACATGATTCGAATGCTGGGTATCTCTCATATAAATTCCTTAGCGCAGATATTTCACCCACAAAATGTTACCGGTAACTGTTATCGGTAACATTATCAGAAGTAGAAGTAAACTTCGCAACAACACGGAATATTCAAGAAATGGAAATGTGATATTTATCACAAATTAGCTCAAAGAATGTGAATCCAGTTGACCGATTAAATACTTTCTCCTAGGGATAACTGAAAACCGATATCGATCATTTTCTGTGGTAAATGTTCACCTTTCAGCCGTGCCATCAATAATCCAGCAGCCTTCCGTCCCATTAGGTCACGAGATGTCAACACACTGGCAAGTTTTGGTGTCATCACCTGACCAACATCGTGACCATGAAAACCCGCTATCGCAATATCATGCGGTACAGCTATCCCCTGACGTTGACACTCAAAAATTGCTCCGATAGCGAGGTCATCATTGGTACAAAACAGACCATCCACATCAGGATACTTTGTTCGTGCTTCATTCAGTAGTTTCCCCCCTAAGGTGTAAGAAGAGCTGTCAGGTGTCATTACCTTACCTGGCTTTAAACCTACGCTTTTCATTGCAGCTTCATAACCTTCCAGGCGAATAATGGTCCTTTCATCCTGCCTTGCTCCAAGATAAATCACCCGCTGGCAACCACGCTCAATCATTGCCGCAGTCATCTGTCGGGCTGCTTCAAAGTTATCAATACCGACTGCCGTGTCGATACAGGGAGAAACACAGTCCATCAGCTCAACGACAGGGATCCCTGCCGTTTCCAGCATCTTCAAAGTGCGCGGTGTGTGAGTACGTTCAGAAAGAATCAAGCCATCAATATTGTAGGAAAGCAGGGAAATTAAACGTTCCTCTTCCTTCTCTGAATGGTAACCATAGTGAGCCAGCATGGTTTGATAACCATTACGATCTGTCACATATTCGATACCACGGATAACTTCCGCAAAAACCTGGTTAGTTAAAGAAGGCAACAAAACACCGATAGCATGACTAGTAGAATTAGAAAGAATATCCGGAACTCGGTTCGGGATATAACCTAATTCATCCAAAGCATCAGCTATTTTCTTTCGCAATTGCTCAGAAACTTGATCGGGGTTACGCAAGAAACGACTCACTGTCATTTTTGTAACACCAACACGATCAGCCACATCTTGTAAAATAGGACGTTTTTTCTTCATATTTCAATACAATACAAAATTAGTAAAAAAATTTAGGATAATAAACACAGCGCTATGACATATTTATACACTATCAGAACACGCTTTTTTTGAGTTTAGTCTGGTAGTGGAACAGTGATCCCGATTTATTATCTATTCAGACTTTGGTAGGACAATTTTCATTCAATATATATTGTAAAATACAACGATAACATTTATCTACAATTCCAGCAAAAATGTAAAATTTAACAGGCAATGTTTTCTATGGTATTTGTCGGTTAACCTCAGATAAGATTGAAGCTCTAATCTACTGATTAATCTGCTGTTACTGACATTATCTCCCAGAAAAGCACCATTATGGGGACTAATACGAGAACGGTAACAACATAAAATGCAAGAGAAACGATACAGCCATTTACTGCAATGATTATAATCAGTATGCTTTAACCGGCAAATATAATTGAATAGTGACGGATTCCTATTTTCTATGCCTAATTACCGTCATTTACCAGCATTAAAAAGAGCATTCAACCCCAAATATCGGTCAGTACTAATACAACTGTATTTCTAAATACTATTCTAACTAATCATACTAATGATAATATTTTACATAACCATAATAATGGCAAGGCTGATATATTCCAGTTTTGGTTGTGATGTAAATGGAAAAATAAGTAATTAATTATCGCCTGGGGCTGATTGTAGTTATATTCATAACGATATAAAGATGGAACGTTATTAGATTATATAAACATAATGCATACATGATTCCTACTACATGAGTAAACCAGGCAGCTAACGAAAGAGGTTCAGAGCAAAAGTTATAACCGTAACAATGAAAAGGTAAAAATTTCTGGTTATTCTAAAGCAGATATTCGGGCTCACTATTTGTATATAAGCTAGACTTATGAATATTTTGGAAGATTTCCATCATAACAAGCTGAACTTAAAATATCGTGACTCATCTTCTTTTCTATCCGCTTTAAAAAGCTGTTTAAGTTATTTTTTATGTCGGCTACTGCTATAGCGTATTTTGATTATTCACAGATTGATGAACCAACGGTGTGTTTCTTAAAGTAGATAGGCATCAGGCGAAGCAGGTCAATCAATCAATAAAACCATCTCCCAAAAACGCAAAAACCCCCAGCTTACGCTGAGGGTGTTTACTGGA
>NZ_JAJAFX010000050.1:0-36573 GCF_025384845.1 Photorhabdus temperata
TGGATGCTTTCCCACTGAACCGGAACGGTAAATTGGATCGCCGGGCGCTGCCTGCTCCGGATCAGATGGCATTGGCCCGCAAAGTTTATGAAGCACCACAGGGTGAGATTGAGTATACGCTGGCGACTATCTGGCACGAATTGCTGGGAGTAGAACAGATAAGCCGGCATGATAACTTTTTTGCATTGGGCGGACATTCTCTGCTGGCCACTCAATTCATTTTTGAATTGAAGAAAAAAGGCTATTGTTCATCAATTCGTGATTTGATGTTGAATCCAACCCTCTCTCAATATGCTTTGGCGTTAAGAGGAGAGCGACATTTCAATCAACCTGCATTAATTCCTTTTAAAAAGGGTAATGCACAAGCTTGCCTCTTCTTCCTCCCAACCGGAGAAGGTGATCTATGGTATGCCAATGAAATTTCGCAAGCACTGCCAGGGGATTATTCCTGCTTTGGTGTACCCTGGCCTTCCGTAGAGCGCGGGGGAAATATGGAACAGATTGTTAATGAGATGGTCACGTTAATTTTAAGCCAGAACGGCTGTGAACGATATCGTCTGGTTGGCTATTCGGCGGGTGGCATATTAACTTATGCTATTGCGGAAAAATTACAGCGAATGAATTTAAATGTAGATTTTATCGGGCTCATTGATGTATTACACCCACGTTTATTGCCAGAGGAAACAAGAAAGTACGGACCTAAGGAGCTTATATTACATTCACTCATTCTGGATGGCATTATTCGTCATGATGAACCGTTAGTTGAGGCGTTGCAGCAGCGTGAATTTGAGCATTTGGCTGATTTTATCTCCTGCTTAAAACAGTCATCTTATCTTGATGACGTGTTAGACATATCGGGTGAAGCCCACCGTTGGGAGCAGAGGGATCGAATTATTAAAACGATTGTTGACTATGTTCCTCCTGCCGTTGATGGTCGGATTCATATTTATCATTCATCAGATGAGTTTGTGACAAAGGGAATGTCCGGCGAAGAAAATGTTTGGCAACCGACTAAAACACTGGGCTGGGAGCATAGTATTACGGTAGACAAAATAGTTTCTGTCAAAATACCCGGCGATCATGCCAGCATGATATCTGATAAAGCGCACAGAAGCGTATTGATTGATGAATTATCCCGGGCGTTTAATTGAGTAAATAGAATTGAATCGGCTCCTCAGCCAAATAGGTTGAGGAGTTGTGAAGGTGATATTTATTTTTAAAAATGCTTAAAGATTAATTCTATAGCTAATTCATTTTTAAAATAAAAAGTGGAGATATACCCAATAGATTTCAAGTTGCAGCGCGGCGGCAAGTAAACGCATCCCCAGGAGCATAGATAACGATGTGACTGGGGTAAGTGAACGCAGCCAACAAAACAGCAACTTGAAAGATGAAGGGTATAATAGATATTCTTCTGGAGTGGGTTGATTAATAGTTATCATTTTTGAGGTCTTAATGAAAAATTACCAGGAAAAGGTGAGTATATTTTTTTACTCCCTGGCTATCTTATATAAAACGATGCCGGTTTATTTCTTTATATTTTTATTTCTTATTCTGATCCAGGCTGTACTGCCAACGATGGGTGTCGTATTGAGTATTGATATTATCAATAGGATAAACGATGGATTTTTTGATGATTTGTATATAATGGTTTCTTTCTGGATGTTGTCGCTTATTTTACCAGGAATAATCACGCCTTTTGTAACAACAATACAAACTATGATGAATCAGCGGGCATCCTACGCGATACAAGTGAAAATAATGACACTGACTGCCAATATTACTGATTTAAAAATTATGGAACAACCGGAGGTTCATAATACATTTGACGTCTTATCGAAAGAGGCATCCTACAAACCACTTAGTTTTCTGATTAGTCTCATTGATTGTTTAAAAGGCAGTATTACGCTTATCTCACTGTCTATTGTTTTGGCCTCATTAAGTTGGTGGCTACCTTTTGCGCTTTTATTGCCGATAATTCCTGTCACACTGTCATTAACAAAAGCGCAGATTGATGTATTTGAAACGATGCTTGGCAAAGGGTTAGCATCCCGGTTAATTATCTACTATTTAAGCGTCATGCTGAACATACATTTGATAAAAGAAATTAAGATGTACGGTCTTTCTGCTTTTTTTATGGGCAAGCATGAAAAGGAGTTTAAGAATCTTGAAAAAGAGTTGAATCATGTGAGGAAAAAACAGCTCTATATCCCTCAACTTTGGAATGCTGTTTATTTAGTGGCATCAATTCTCTCTATGTACTGGATTGTGAGTAACATTATAAAAGGGGAGATCTCTTTGGGGGGAATGGTTGGGATTATACAGTCTATTTCTCTGTTTTGCGCTTCTTGTCAATGGCTTGTTTTTTCATTCAGCAATCTTGGGGTATCTCAGCTTTTTTTCTATCGACTCAAAGAAATAGAAAATCTGGCTTCCAACCAAGAGTACAAATATGTGTTATCAGCCATGCCTGAAGACAGAACGATTAAGTTTGAGAATGTCAGTTTCTCGTATAATGATACAGATAAAATATTATCAAATATTAATTTGACACTTTATCCAAATGATAATATAGCTATCGTTGGTGAAAATGGTTCTGGAAAATCAACATTAATAAAACTACTTTGTCGATTATATAAACCGACTGAGGGTGTTATTACTATGGGAGGAGTTGATATATCAACTATTGATATTAATGTCTGGTATAAAGAATTTTCAGTTCTATTTCAGGATTTTGGTAAATATAATTTATCTATTTCGGAAAATGTGACTATTGGTAATTCAGAACAGTCAAATAACGAAGCCCGGTTTATTAAAGCTTGTGAAGATGCTGGCTTCGAACTCAATTGTTATCCATCCGCAAATCATATGTTAGGGCGAGAATTTTACGGCAATGATCTCTCTGGTGGTCAGTGGCAGCGGCTTTCTTTGGCACGAGCTTTTTTCTCCGGCGGCTCTATCATTATATTTGATGAACCTACCAGTGCTATTGATCCGAAAGCAGAAGCCTATCTTTTTGATAAATTCTATGAACTTTCTAAAGGTCAAGCTTCTATTATGATAACGCATAGATTGGGTGGTCTTAAACACGTTAATAGAATCATTGTATTGGCATCAGGTGAATTAGTCGAGGATGGCAACCCTGAAGAGTTATTGAAAAAAGAAGGTTATTATTCTTATTTATACAATACTCAGAAAAAACAATATTATTGATTTGTTTAATTTTCGATTTTTAAAAATTAAGCATATTAATTGACAATCGTTAATTATTCTGCGTTATTACGCTTTATATTTTTAATTAACCTGTCGTTCAAATGGAAATATTTAATTCATTCAGTAAAATTGGATACCTTATTTATGTGTGATAAAAATAGAAATACTGTATTATCAGAAATGTCAATTAGTCATTATTACCCTAATCTGTTCTTAACTGAAAATAATCATCAATTTGATGAGTATTGCCTGGAATTATCACCTCAATTCACGGCTGAGTTGCGTTTTCAATGTGATAATTTAGCAGTGAGTTTTGCCAGCCTCTTTCACCTTGCCTGGGGAATTGTATTAGCAAAATATAGCGGTCAGGAGCAGGTCGTTATTGGTATACGAAAAAATACTCAAATCGGTGCCGACCAGCACAATCAGGCTGATCAGTCTATTTTATCTTTACATTTAAGTTGCAATGATCACGGTGTCAGTGATGCGTTACGGTTTGTAGAACAATATCTGTCATCGCCGTCAGTTAATACTGAAAATAAATATACGATTGCTACGCCGCTTTTTGCATTCAGCAACTACCAATTCCAATCTGACAATAACCCAGCCTGTTGGAGAAATGGCCCGGGGAAAGAAGAGAATCACCGTTTACCGTTAACCCTGACCACTGTTGATGACGGTATACATTTAACATTAACGATATGTTTGATGGCAACCGCTGTATCTGCCAAACGATTATCAGGTTATTTGCAGCAGACATTGGCGCAATTAGTATGGGCACTGCATGAACAGCCGACTTTCGCTATCAATCAGCTTGATATATTACCTCCAGAAGAACGCACGTTATTACTGGATCTCTGGAACAATACTCAATCTGACTATCCAGACGATATTTGCATTCATACGTTGTTTGAACAACAGGCTGCAACTCATCCAGAAGCAACCGCGCTGGTTTTTTATAATGAAACCCTGAGCTATGCGGAACTTAACTGTCGGGCAAACCAGTTAGCCCATTTTTTAATTACTCAGGGGGTTATTCCTGACAGCCGGGTGGCTATTTGTGTTGAACGAAGTCCATTAGCCATTATCAGTCTGCTGGCAATTTTAAAGGCTGGTGGGTGTTATGTGCCGTTGGATCCGGATTATCCGTCAGAACGGTTACACTATATTTTGCAAGATGCTGCACCAGAAGTTGTATTGCACGATACACAAAGCGGTGCAGTGTTAACGGCTTATCTCAAAACCGGGAAGAAGAGTTTAGATATTAGCCAGTTAACATTGGCAGATTTATCAGAAGAAAATCCGAATATACCCGCTTTAACTTCACGTCAGTTGGCTTATGTGATTTACACCTCTGGTTCGACGGGAAATCCTAAAGGAGTCATGATTGAACATCGAAGCCTGGTAAATCTATTGCTGGCAATGAGTAATAAACTGAATTTTACCCACAAGGAAAGGATATTATTTTCCAGTACGATTTCATTTGATCTTGTGGCGCTGGAAATATATCTGCCATTAATTAATGGCTCGGCGGTGTTTATTGCCCACAAAAAAATATTCCTCAATAAAGAGGCTTTAGTCAAAATGTTGCTGGACAATCAGATCACAATGATCCAAGGCACGCCTTCGACTTATAGCCTGATTACCAATGAAGATACTCAGTTTTTAAACAATATAAAAATATTATGTGGGGGAGAAGCGCTGCCAATAAGCCTGGCTAACGTTTTATCCGTAAATAGTCATTCTGTCTGGAATTTGTATGGCCCCACAGAGACCACAGTTTGGTCTACAGCCCATGTTTTAGGGGATGAAGAGCTCGTGGTTGCCAACTATCCATCGATTGGTAAACCTATCGCTAATACGCGTATTTATTTATTGGATAACCAACGTCAACCCGTCCCTTTAGGTGCTGTTGGTGAGCTGTATATTGGTGGAATGGGTGTTGCGCGGGGCTACTTAAACCGTGAAGAACTTACGGCAGAACGCTTTTTCCCAGATCCTTTTCATTCAGAAGGAGAGAATCGTATGTATCGCACAGGCGATCTGGTGCGTTACAGAGATGACGGTAATCTTGAGTATATTGGCCGCAATGATTACCAGATTAAGATCCGTGGTTTTCGTATTGAACTCGGAGAAATAGAGGCTCGTCTGCTTGCACACCCATCGGTACTGGCATCAGCAGTAGTTGCTATTGAAAACGAAAAAGGTGACAAACAGCTGGTGGCATACCTGGAGTTATCACCTGAGCTGAATCAGCAATCAGTCGCTGCGGTTTTACGCCAGCACCTATTATCCAGCCTGCCAGATTATATGGTTCCCGTTGCTTTTGTTGCCCTGGAACAACTTCCGTTGACGTTCAATGGCAAACTTAATCGTGCAGCACTGCCTGTGCCGGATGAATCTGCTTATTATCGTCAGGATTATGAAGCCCCGCAGGGAGTAAAAGAGTCTCTCCTGGCGGAAATTTGGGGGCAATTGTTGAGTATTGAGCATATTAGCCGCCATGATAATTTTTTCTCGCTTGGCGGACATTCGTTATTGACGGTTAAGTTGATTAGTCAGCTGAGAAAAAACGGGTATACCATTCAGGCCGGGTCTCTGTTTTTAACACCTGTTTTAGCTGAACAGGCCAAGTTGCTACGTGATTCAGACAATACGATGACCATTCCACCGAATCGAATTGGCGCCAAATGCCATAAGATTGTCCCTGAGATGCTGCCTTTAATTGAAATGAGCCAGACAGATATCGATCGGTTAGTCGTTCAGGTTCCGGGTGGTGTCACAAATATTCAGGATATCTACGGATTATCGCCGTTACAGGAAGGAATTTTATTCCATCACTGGTTGTCTGGTGAAGGGGATATTTATCAAATGATCTTTCGTCTCGCGTTTGATAACCGATCCTGCTTAGATAATTATATTAAGGCATTACAACATGTTATTGAACGTCATGATATTTTGCGCAGTGCTTTCTTCAGCAATGGATTGGATTGTGGGACAGTGCAGGTTGTGCTTCGACAAGCCCCGTTACACGTTGAAGAGGTGACACTTTGTGCTGAATCTTGCATGCCGTATAGCGAACAATTGGCGGCAAGGCATACGCTCTCGCACCATCAATTAGAATTAAGTGAGGCTCCGTTACTGCGTCTGTTTATCGCTCAGGAACCAGATAGTGAACGTTGGCTAGTACTGGAAGTGATGCATCATTTAATTGGGGATAACACCACACTGGCGTTAATACATCATGAGATAGAAACACTGTTAGCAGGACACAATGCTGACTCTCTGCCGGTGGCTGAACCTTATCGTAATCTCATTGCAACCGCTTCTATGGCGAATCAAAGCCAGCGTTATGAAGATTATTTCCGCCATATGCTCGCAAATATTGATGAGCCAACTGCCCCATTTAATCTGTATGACGCGGTACAGAGTAATACACAATTCGACAAATGCTATCGTGAGCTGCCAGATGAGCTCAATGCTTCCCTGCGTAATTTAGCGCGACATTATGGTGTGAGCCTGGCGAGTTTAGTTCATTTAGCTTGGGGCGTTTTATTGGCTAAAAGCAGTGGCCTGCAAAAGGTTGTCACGGGAACGGTCTTGTTCGGTCGCATGGGGGGAGAATTTGGTGCTGAACAGGGGATTGGACTGTTTATTAACACGCTGCCGTTACGGTTAGATATTGATGAAAGCAGTGTAGCTGATGCATTAGTAAATACTCACAAACGGCTATCTGAGCTGCTTTGCTATGAGCACACGCCATTAGCAGAAGCTCAACGCTGTAGTTCAGTTGCCGCACCCGCACCGTTATTTACCGCATTACTGAACTATCGTCATAGCCAAACACGGGTAGAAGAAAAGACGGAAGCTTTTCGTTCGTTGGGAATTCAGTTTTTGGGGGAAGAGGAGCGCAGTAACTATCCACTCAGCCTGTCAATAGAAGATGACGACTTTAGCTTATCTTTGTCTGCACAAGTCGTGGCTCCTTTATCAGCGATCCGAATTTGTGACTATGTTCAACAGACATTGATACAGCTTGTTCAGGTATTAGAGCAACAGCCGACACGGCCCGTCTGTCAATTAGATATATTACCCACAGATGAACGGATTCGGCTGTTAAATACCTGGAACAGCGCCCAGAGTGATTACCCTCTTGACCGTTGTATTCACACGCTTTTCGAACAACAGGCAGAAGCAAATCCTCAAGCAACAGCGCTGATATTTAAAGGGGAAGTGCTAAGTTACGCAGAGCTAAATCGTTGGGCGAATAAACTGGCACATTGCCTTATCGCGAAAGGTGTTAAGCCTGATATGCGGGTTGCGATCTGTGCGGATAGAGGTTTTGAGCTGATTATTGGTTTATTAGCCATATTAAAAGCCGGCGGTGCTTACGTTCCTCTTGATCCTGTTTATCCACCAGAGCGCTTACGCTATATCCTTGAGGATGCTCAACCCACTCTGTTATTACATGATACTGTAGGAAAAGAGGTACTGAAGGCAGTCTCTATTGAAGATAGTGCTTGCTTAATGCTTGAGTTGGCATTATTTGCGGACAGGGGTGAGATTTCCCCCGTAATTACTGCGCTAACAGCTAAAAATCTGGCCTATGTGATCTATACGTCAGGTTCTACAGGGCAGCCGAAAGGGGTAATGATAGAACATCAGGCAATTTATCAGAGAGCGTGTTTTTTCAAAGATCAGTTTGCCATTTTCGCCAAAGACAGAATATTACAATTTTCTTCCATCTCGTTTGATGCTTCTGTAGAGGAAATATTTTCATCACTGTCTCATGGTGCAACCCTTGTATTGCGTGACGAGAGTTGGATCACCTCTGCCCAGACGTTTTTGGATTGCTGTGACGTGAACAAAGTCACGACGATGTTATTACCTGCGATTTTCTGGTCTGAGATTGCGGACAAAATGCAACAGTTCTCGTTGCCTGATTCCATTAGATTGATGATTATCGGTGGGGAAGCTGCAAAGAAATCTGCTTTTGATTTATGGTTTAATGCTAAAGGCCACAGGCCAACGCTGATTAATGCTTATGGGCCAACAGAAACGACAATTATTGCTACGACTCAGCAGGTGACCAGCGCAAAATATGGCAACTATATCGGGCGGTCCGTCACGAATGCACGTATTTATTTACTTGATGATCAGCAGCAACTTGTCCCCTCAGGTGCCATTGGCGAAGTGTATATTGGCGGCGAAGGGGTTGCCCGGGGTTATTTAAACCGTCCTGAACTCACCGCAGAACGCTTTTTTCCTGATCCTTTTCATACTGAACCTCATGCACGCATGTACCGTAGCGGTGACTTAGCCCGTTATGATGACAAGGGTAATCTTGAATATCTTGGTCGTAACGATCATCAGATTAAGATCCGGGGTTATCGTATTGAACCAGGCGAGATTGAGGTGTGTCTTGATAACCATCCAATGGTTCTGTCATCCGCCGTTATTGCCCGTGAAGACCGTACCGGTAAGCGATTAGTCGCTTATATCGTTATTTCCGCTGATGTGGCTAAAGAACCGCTGGTGGTGACTTTGCGGCAATATCTGCTGGCTATGTTGCCGGAATATATGGTTCCTGCGGCTTTTGTTGTGTTAGAGCGTCTGCCGCTGACACCAAATGGCAAGATTGACCGTAAAGCATTACCTGCTCCCGATATTTCTGCCTATGAACACCAGAGTTATCAAGCCCCGCATAGGGAAATCGAACAGATGGTGGCTGATATTTGGTGTGAATTGCTGGGTATTGAGAAAGTCAGTCGCTTTGATAATTTTTTCTCTCTCGGGGGCCACTCTCTACTCGTTATACAGTTAATGGGATTGTTAAGAAAACGGGGTTATGTCGTTCCGGCGGGTTCTCTTTTTTCTACATCAAAGTTAGCGGAACAGGCCGCAATACTTAAAGAAGCGGATGAGGGATCATTAATACCGGCTAATTTGATTGGTGCTGACTGTGAACGAATTGTGCCGGAAATGCTGCCGTTGATTAGCATGAACCAGATTGATATTGATAAGCTGATTGGAAAAATACCGGGAGGGGTACGCAATATTCAGGATATTTATGCTTTAGCGCCGTTACAGGATGGTATCTTATTCCACCACCTGCTGGCTCAGGAAGGCGACCCTTATCAGGTTATATTCAGGTTGGCTTTTAACGATCGGCAAAGTCTTGATGCTTATATCGACGCATTACAGCAGGTGGTGAATCGTCACGATATTCTACGCACCGTATTTCTGGCAGAGAATCTCAGCTGTGGGCCGGTACAGGTCGTTTTAAAATCAGCGTTGCTACAAGTGACAGAAGTCTCCCTCTCAGCAGGATCATCCATACCCTTTATAGAGCAGTTAGCAGCTCACCATACCCTTGCCTATCATCGTTTAGCATTGAATGAAGCGCCTTTATTGCGTTTATTCATTGCACAAGAACCTGGCAGTAAGCGCTGGTTGGTACAGGAGGTGATGCATCATCTGATCGGTGACCATGCCACTTTGGATGTGATGCATAATGAAATCAGCCTGTTGTTGTCCAGACAGGCAGAACAATTATCCATACCTGTACCTTATCGCAACTTGGTTGCCTGTGCCCGCAGAGCGAATGAGAACCGGGCTTATGAAGCTTATTTTCGTGCTTTGTTAGCTGATATTGATGAACCTACCGCACCTTTTGGTATTTATGATGTGGAACAGGATGGCGGTCAGGTGGATGAATATCACCTTAAACTGCCTCATGAACTTAATGTTGCGTTACGTAGTTTAGCACGGCACTTTGGTGTGAGCCTGGCCAGCCTGATGCATTTGGGCTGGGGGCTGGTGCTGGCGAAAAGCAGCGACCGGCAACAGGTAGTTACCGGGACAGTACTGTTTGGCCGAATGGGAAGTAATACCGGCGCTGAACAAGGAATGGGGCTATTTATTAATACCTTGCCACTACGAATAGATATTGATACTCAAAACGTGGCTGATGCATTAATACAAACTCATGAACGTCTGTCGCAACTGCTTACCTATGAGCATACACCGCTGGCGGAGGCACAACGCTGTAGCGGTGTAGCTGCGCCAACGCCACTGTTTACCACGCTGATTAACTACCGACATAACCGGCAAATGGATAGTGGGAAATCCGGTTTTTGCTCATTACGCAATGTAGAACGGCTTGGAGAAGAAGAGAGAAGTAACTACCCTCTGAATCTCTCGGTAGAGGATAACGGCGACAGTTTAGGGTTAACGGTTCAGGTTGTGTCTCCTCTTTCAGCGGTACGGCTGTGTGGCTATATTCAACAGGCGCTGGAACAAATTGTATGGGCGTTAAATGAACACTCAGAACTGCCTGTATGCCAGCTCAATATTCTGCCGCAGAATGAGGTTCAGTTATTGCTTGAGGAGTGGAACCGGACGCAAGTGCCTTATCCTGCTGAACTTTGTATTCATCGTTTGTTTGAGCAGCAGGCAGAGACAAATCCGGACGCTCCAGCGATTATTTTTGATGGGGAAGTTCTCAGTTATGCGGAAGTCAACTGCCGGGCAAATCAGTTAGCTCATGCCTTAATTGCTCAAGGCGTTATTCCCGATGCCCGGGTTGCTGTTTGTGCGGAAATAAGCCCTGAGATGGTCGTGGGGCTATTGGCAATACTTAAAGCGGGTGGAGCTTATGTCCCGATTGATCCCCGTTATCCGCAAGAACGTTTGCAGTATATTGTCGAAAATGCAGAGCCTGTGCTGGTTTTGTACGATAAAAATGGGGAGGAAGCGTTAAAAACAGCATATGACTTGGTTAAAAAAGGCTTTGATCTATCCCGCCCGATAGATTGCCCAGACTTGAATCACAATCCAGAAATAGACGGCCTGAATTCAAATCATTTGGCCTATGTGATTTACACTTCTGGTTCAACCGGGCAACCGAAAGGCATCATGGTTGAACATCGTAATATCGTGAATCTCATCACTTGCATGATAAATAGCATGATGCTGCCTTTAGGCTTTGTAACCACGCCAACGGTCAGTATTTCCTTTGATGTCTCGGTCAGAGAGCTGTTATTTGCGTTATGCAGTGGTGCACAGTTGCTGTTACCACCACTAGAAGAGAGTGGTAACCCCATATTCAGCATGAACTGGCGAGCCAGTCAGCCCATTGACTTGATGTATTTGGTTGCGCCTCTGGCAACAGAAACGGTTAAAAGGGGCAAACTTCCTGTTTCATTAAAATACTTACTGACCGGGGGGGACAGATGCACCCTGGATCACGCCGATTTACCTGCGGGATGTACGCTTATTGATAACTACGGACCGGCAGAAACCACGGTTGACGCAACGTTTGGGGTATTTAATGCGGATGATATTAAGCATCACATTGGGCGACCTATTGCGAATGTTTCCATTTATCTGTTGGACCGTTATCAGAATCCGGTTCCATTGGGAGCCGTAGGAGAAATCTATATCGGCGGAGCAGGGGTTTCCAGAGGTTATATAAAACGACCCGAATTAACGGCTGAACGTTTTCTTCATGATCCATTCTGTACTCAACCGGGCTCTTGCATGTACCGGAGTGGAGACTTAGCCCGTTACGATCATGACGGTAATATTGAGTATATGGGCCGCAATGATCGTCAGATCAAAATTCAGGGCGTTCGCATTGAACCCGGAGAGATTGAGCTGCTTATTGAACAATATAGCGATGTTGAACAAGTTGTGGTTATTGCCCGAAACGATGTGGGTGAGACTCCCTGCCTGGTTGCCTATCTGGTTTTATCTTCTGAGGCTAATAATAAGAGCTTACTGGAAGCGTTACGCCACTATCTGCGTGATCGTCTACCCTCACATATGATCCCCGCGGCTTATGTGATACTCGACTCTCTGCCACTAAGTCCAAACGGTAAGGTTGATCGAAAAGCGTTGCCGGTTCCTGACCAGACAGCCTACGTCGCCTCGCACTATGAAGCGCCTCAAAATGAACTGGAAGAAATACTTATCAACCTTTGGCAAGAACTTTTAGCGGTCAATAAGATAGGCCGAAATGATAACTTCTTCCAACTGGGTGGACAGTCACTGCTGGTTGTCCGGTTTGTCTTTCGGCTTCAGGAAGAAACCGGCTTTCTGCTGCCATTCTCCTCGGTATTTAAAACACCGGTACTCAGCGATCTTTCTGACAGCATCATTCTGTCTCTGATTGATAAGAACTAAGGGGTTATCACTATGAAAAACATGAAAACTATTCTCGCCAAATTCAATGAGTCAGAACTGAATCGGATAAAAAACCTAGGGCGCTCTTCTTTATTGGAAAACCGTTCTGATGAAGAGGTGATTAAGCCATTAGCCAGATTAGAACAGGGTGAACATTTATCAGCATCACAGAAACGGATGTGGCTGGTACATGAAATTGAAGGTGGGTCGGTTAACTATCATGTTCCCGTCGCCTATAAACTGGCAGGAAATTTAAACACAAAATTGTTCTGTCAGGCGTTGAATACTGTATTTCGTCGTCATCAGGTGTTACGTTCTACCTACATCGTACAGAACCTGACGCCGGTTGCTAAAATATTAAGTGAAGAGACACCTTTTCCCCTTGTTTTTTCAGACTTGAGACCTGTTGATGACAAAGAAGAAATATTAGCTCAGTTGATTGAAGAGACATTTAATTCGCCTTTTGATTTTGTTCAAGGGCCTTTATTAAGAGCTTGTCTGGTTCAATTACAAAATGATGAATATATTTTCTTATTAAGCCAGCACCATATTATTACCGATGGTTGGTCTATCGGCATATTTATTAATGAATTATGTACCATTTATAATGATCTCATTCATCATAGAGCAATTTCACTTCCTCCACTTTCATTAGGTTATTTTGACTATACCGCCTGGCAGAATCGATACCTGACTGAAGAGAAACTCGCTTCACAAATAGCGTATTGGAAGCCGCAGCTTGCCGATATTCCGCCGCTCTTAACACTGCCCACAACTTACCCCAGACCGAAAAAGCCGTCACAACAGGGCGATACATGTACGTTTATTATTGATCAACAGCTAACCGAACAGCTCAAACTGCTCAGCCAAAAGAACGGAATGACATTGTTTATGACAGTGATGGCTGCCTGGGCTGTTGTGCTTAACCGGCTTTCCGGCCAGGACAGCGTGGTTATTGGCACTCCCTTTGCCAACAGAAACCGGGCAGAAATAAGAGAAATGGTAGGGTTCTTTGTCAATATGTTACCGGTAAGGATTGATATTGATAGTGAACTTTCCATTGGGGAACTGCTAAATCAGGTAAAAAATACAGTTATTAATGTACAAGATAATCAGGATATCCCTTTTGAACGAATCGTTGAGGTGATAAATCCTGAGCGTAGTTTGTCTTATTCACCGATTTTTCAGGTTTTACTGGCCTGGCAGGATTTTTATGAAGAGGAATTGGCGTTCGAAGGTATTGAAGCGGCTCCGGTTAACTATGTGGCTAATAAGATAAAGTTTGATCTTGAACTTTTTATGCACCAACGTGGTGGCGAAATTGTTGGCGGCATAAATTACTCCACGGAACTGTTTGACAAACAGACCATTGAGCGTCATTTAAGCTATTACCTCATTGTGTTACGTGCGATGGTGGGCAATGTGGCACAACGTGTCAGAAATATAGATATTCTTCCTGAAAGCGAACGTAGTTTGCAATTAAATCAATGGAATAAAATTTCAGTTGATGGGCAGATTGACTATTGTCTTCACCAGTTAGTTGAGCAGCAGGTTGCTAATACACCAGATGCTGTAGCATTAGTCTTTCAGGATAAGACGCTAAGTTACGATGAACTGAATCGCCAGGCTAATCAATTGGCTCACTGTCTTATTGCGGAAGGTGTGAAGCCGGACGACCGGGTAGCCATTTGTGTTGACCGAAGCTTGCAGATGATTATTGGGTTATTGGCTATCCTCAAAGCCGGAGCCGGTTATGTCTCACTCGATCCGGTTTATCCTAAAGAACGGCTCCAATATATTTTACAGGATGCGGCTCCTATTCTGGTATTACAGGATAATGCTGGTGCAGAAGCGTTGCAGGGGGTGCTAAGTGATAAGCAGAAGGGCATCTATTTTAGTCAGGTTCAAGATAAAGATTTATCGGCAGAGAATCCTAAAATCTCGACCTTGAAACCGTATCACCTGGCTTATGTTATCTATACTTCTGGCTCAACCGGACATCCTAAAGGCGTGATGGTTGAACATCGCCAGGTTACACGACTTCTAACTACCACTGAAAGGCTGTTTTCTTTCAAATCGGATGATGTGTGGTGTCTCGCACACTCATTTTCTTTTGATTTCTCGGTATGGGAAATATTTGGAGCGTTTTACTTTGGTGGGCGTCTGGTGATTATTCCTTCGGATAAAATCAGATCGATTGATGATTTTTATCATATTGTTACTAAGGAAAAAGTCACTGTTTTAAATCAAACACCAAGCGCCTTTAATAGTTTTATCGGGGTTTATCAAAGTGCACAAAGTTGCCTGAGGTACATTATTTTTGGTGGCGAAGCGTTGATGAAAACAACGTTGGAGAAATTTAGGGCGAAAGAGCGTAATCACAATATCAAGCTCATTAACATGTATGGTATTACTGAAATTACCGTTCATGCGACTTTTAGAGAGGTCAATGAAGAAGATATTGATAACAGAGTCTTAATTGGTCATCCACTACCTGACCTTTCAATTTATATTGTAGACGAGCAACTTCATTTACTGCCAGCGGGGGCAGTAGGTGAAATGTACGTTGGAGGAGCAGGGATTACCCGGGGTTACCTCAACCGGTCTGAACTGACAGCACAACGTTTTATTACTGATCCATTTAATCCTGCGTCAAATTCGAGGATGTACCGCACAGGAGACTTAGCGCGCTATGATCATGAAGGGAATATTGAATATATTGGTCGTAACGATCATCAGGTGAAAATCCGCGGTTTTCGTATTGAACTGGGTGAAATAGAGGCTTGTCTTGAAACCCACCCACAAGTACGGGAAGCTGTGGTGCTTGCCAGGGAAGGTAACGGTGGCGATAAACGATTGGTCGCGTATGTTGTCCTTTCTTCCTTACCGGTTAACGGGCAGATGTCGGCAACGCTGCGTCAGCATCTCTTGTCCAGTTTGCCTGAATATATGGTTCCTGCGGCTTTTGTTGTATTGACTCACTTTCCGTTAACAACGAATGGTAAGCTTGATCGCCGGGCCTTGCCGGAACCCGATGAATCGGCTTATCAGCGACAGGTTTATGAAGCTCCCCGGGGTGAAATCGAACAGTTACTGGCGCAATGCTGGTGTGAGCTGTTAGGTGTAGAAAAAGTTGGCCGTAATGATAACTTCTTCACTCTGGGAGGGCACTCTCTGTTGGTTGTTCAATTAATGGGATTACTGAGAAAACAGCGTCATACGATACAGGCAGGCACATTATTTTCAACACCTGTATTTCATGAACAAGCCGCATTGCTTAAAGAAGCAGATGGTGTTTCGGTTATTCCATTAAATCAAATAACGCTTGATACGGATTCTATTACGCCGGAAATGCTCCCTTTGGCAGAGATGACACCAGCTGATATTGATACATTGGTTAGCCAGGTTCCCGGTGGGATTCAGAATATTCAGGATATTTATGGACTGTCACCATTACAGGATGGCATTTTCTTTCATCACCTTCTGGCAAAAGACGGTGATCCCTATCAGGTAATGTCTCAACTCGCTTTTAAAAATCGTGCTTGTCTTGATGCTTACATTAATGCTTTGCAGCAAGTGATTCATCGCCATGATATTTTGCGTACCGCTTTTTTCAGCGAACAACTTTCTTGTGGGCCAGTACAAGTCGTGCTGAGAAATGCCCGGTTATCAGTCAAAGAAGTGAATTTATCGACAGTTTCATCAGATTCATTTATTAGCCAACTGGTGACCAGCCATACCATTACGGGCCACCGTATGGCGCTTAATGAAGCACCTTTATTGCATTTATTGATAGCAAAAGAGTGGGAGAGTGAACGCTGGCTGGCGTTACAGGTTATGCACCACCTTATTGGCGATCATACGACACTTGAAGTCATGCATCGTGAGATAGAACACATTCTGTCTGGACAGACTTCCCTATTGCCACCGGCAGTTCCTTATCGGAACCTGATCGCATATGCAAACCAAGTCAATAGGGATAAAGCCTACGAGCCTTATTTCCAACGTATGCTGGCTGATATAGATGAGCCTACAGCTCCATTTGGTCTCTATGATGTGATGCAGGACGGTAGTCGGGTAGATGAATGCCATATTGAACTACCGGCAGAACTTAATGTTGCATTGCGTGAATTGGCGCGACGCTATGGAGTCACCCTTGCCAGCCTGGCCCATTTAGGATGGGGAATGGTGTTAGCCAAAAGTACCGGACGGCAGCAGGTCGTGACGGGAACCGTGCTGTTTGGCCGTTTAGGGGGAGAAACCGGTATTGAGCAAGGAGTGGGGCTGTTTATTAATACGTTACCACTGCGGCTGGATATTGATGAACGCAGTGTGGTGAATGTGTTGGAAGAAACGCATCAACGTTTATCTGATCTGCTGTCCTATGAGCAGACACCTTTGGTTGCCGCACAACGTTGCAGCGGTGTTATAGCGCCGGCTCCGTTATTTACTGCTTTGTTTAATTATCGTCATAATGAGCAAGACATCTCGGAGTATCGTAAAAGTTATGAACAGTACGGTATCGAGATGCTGGATGGTGAAGAGCAAAGTAACTATCCGGTAAGTATCTCGGTAGAGGATTGTGGTACTCAGTTGGGGTTAACGGCTCAAGTTGTCTCCCCTTTATCTGCTTCCCGGTTATGTGGCTATTTGCAACAGGCTTTAATACAGCTGACCTGGGCATTGAATGAACAACCGGATCTGCCTGTCTGCCAGTTGGATGTTCTGCCTGCGGCAGAACGTACGTTGCTGTTAGATACTTGGAACTCAGCCCAGATAGATGACAAAACGGCACAGTGTATTTGTATTCACCATCAGTTTGAGTTTCAGACAGTTGTAACACCAGACGCAATCGCATTGGAATTTAATGGGTTAAAGATAAGCTACGCAGAGCTAAACAGTCAGGCAAACAAGCTGGCCCATCGGTTGCTGGCAGAAGGTGTTAAGCCTGATAGCCGGGTAGTGATCTGCGTAGCTAAAAGTCCTGAGATGGTGATGGGTATGCTGGCAGTTTCAAAAGCCGGTGGTGCTTATGTTCCTATTGATCCCGATTACCCTCAGGCCCGGCTGGCGTATATTTTGCAGGATGCTGCGCCTGTTTTGGTGCTTCACGACCAAGCAGGTGAAAAAGCGTTGTCGGCACTGAACAGTGAATTTACCCTGTTGGATCTTAACCAACCATTAGATATTAGTTTGTCAAAACGTAATCCTGATATCCGAAATCTGACAACAGAAAATCTTGCTTATATCATCTACACCTCGGGTTCAACAGGACAACCGAAAGGCGTCATGGTTGATCATCAAGCCATTTATCAAAGATGGTTAGGGTTTAACGAACTGTATAAAGTGACACCGCAAGACAGGGTACTGCAATTTTCCTCTTTCTCTTTCGATGCTTCGGTAGAAGAATTTTTCTCGTCGCTATGCAATGGTGCAACATTAGTGATTCGCGATAATTGCTGGCTATCATCTATTCAGGAATTTATCTCTCAGGTGAAGAAAAACCGTATTACGGTAATCTCTTTACCCACATTATTCTGGGCAGAACTGGCTGCCAGAGACAAAGCGCTACCGCTGTCTGAAGATCTCCGATTGATTATCATTGGAGGAGAAGCGGTGAAGAAGAGCTCAACACAAGCATGGTTTTCACATGAAACTCACCGCCCTTGTTTATTAAATACATATGGGCCAACTGAAAATACGGTTATTGCAACCTGTCAGGAAATCGTTTCAGCCGATAATGTATGTTCAATAGGTAAACCTGTTATGAATACAGCTATTTATCTGCTGGATCAATATGGTCAACCTGTGCCATTAGGTAGTATTGGTGAAATTCATATTGGTGGAGTGGGGGTTGCATGTGGCTATCTCAATTTGCCAGAACTGAGTGCGGAGCGCTTTGTCAGCGATCCTTTTGCCCAACGGGCTGGTGCCCGTATGTATCGAACTGGAGATATGGCTCGTTATGACAACCAGGGGAATATTGAATATCTTGGCCGCAATGATCATCAGGTTAAGATTCGGGGTTATCGCATTGAGCTTAGAGAAATTGAAGAAAGACTGGAGAGTCATCCCATTGTCAATAAATCGGTAGTACTGGCTCATGATACTGCGAGAGGCAGTAAACAACTCATTGCTTATTTAACGGTATTTGAAAAGGAAGAGTATCACCATCTTATTGAACAATTACGTGAATATTTATCGAGTGATTTGCCGGATTATATGATCCCTGCGGACTTTTTAATTCTAGATAATATGCCGATGAATACCAGTGGTAAAATAGACTATAAATCTTTACCACTATCTAAAATACCCCAACATAGCACTGATGATTTTTCCCCTCCGGCTAATATGGTGCAAAAAATCATTGCTGAAATATGGATGAAAGTTCTTGGGGTTTCACGAATAGACCAGAATGATAATTTCTTTAATATCGGTGGGGATTCAATTTTAAGTATTAGAATGAATGGCATAGTTAAGAGTGTGTTTAATATTGATGTTGAATACTCCAGGATTTTTATAAATTCCACATTAAAGCAGTTTTCTTCTTTTGTTTCTACGAGGATAGGAATGAACGCATGATTATTTGCTATTGGTTTTTACCTCCTAAAAAAGTTATATTTTAATATTATCGACAATCATAAATATCGAATAAATTAGTGACTGATTATGGCGATTTTATGATGATGGATATGTAATTCCTTGCCCCAGCTATAATAGTTGGGGCAGGGTAAGCATTTTTTCTAATGAATGACGTATAATCTAAATAAGCGCGATTAATATCGCTCCATTTTAGCCAAGCCGGGTTTATTTCCTGGAGATGGAGCACAACACATTAAAAATCGAAGGCCACATGACTGTCATCACCTTCTCCCCTAAAATCGAGATGTTTCGCGGTAAGTTTGTCGGGTTGAATACTTGCTATCACTGCACAGGCCGCCGTTTGGCGGCCTCCTGATTTGAAAGTCAGGACTTTTTTAAATCAAATTAACTTTTGCTTTTCTCTGCCAACATAAACATCCCAAATGGATGAATCTCCAGATAATAATTATCGCCAACATTAGGCTGTAATTGAGTCGCATTAATCTGTAGCAGCAGAGTTTGCTCTTGCCAGTTTACCGTGACTTCATATTGTGGACCCATATAAGCCACATGACTGATGGTACAACGCTGGCTCACATTTCCGTGACGGCTTAGGGTAATGGCTTCTGGCCTGACACCAACCGTTACCGATTGACAGTTGGTGATAAAGTTTTCTGGCCGTGGCAGGCGATAGTGGAAAATTTCCACATAATCAGAACATAAAATGGCAGGGAAGATATTCGCATCCCCCATAAAGCTCGCCATAAATTCAGATGCGGGCTGGCGATAGAGAGTTTGTGGCGCGCCAATTTGCATAATTTTGCCTTTGTTCATCACCAATACGGTATCGGAAACCGCAAATGCTTCACTCTGATCATGAGTGACGTATAACGAGGTGATATTAAATTGTTGCTGCAATTCGCGGATCTTTTCACGCATACTACGGCGCAGGTTAGCATCAAGGTTACTGAGCGGCTCATCAAAAAGCAGGACTTTTGGCTTAAGGATAAGAGCGCGGGCAAGTGCAACACGTTGCTGTTGACCACCGGAGATCTGATCTACATAACGATCTGCAAAACCAGCCAAGTCTACCAGTTCCAATGCTTCTTTAACCCGCTCGCGTATCTCTGCTTTAGGTCGCCCCAGCATTTTCAGTCCATAACCAATGTTTTCTCCCAGCGACATATGCGGAAACAAGGCGTAGGATTGGAATACCATACAGATATCCCGCTGCTGAATAGAACGATCTGTAACATCTTCACCATCAATGAAAATTTTACCTTCGCTGGGTTTTTCCAGCCCGGCAACCAGACGCAATACGGTGGTTTTACCACAGCCGGATGGCCCTAACAGCGTTACCATATGCCCTTGTGGGATAGACAAATCCAGATTATCGATCACGGTGTTGCTACCGAACCGTTTGATTACATTTTTCAGTTCGACAAAATTTTGTTGTGCCATGTCGTCACTCCGTGATTACTGTGCATTTTTGGCTTTGGAACGGGAAACCCGTGCTTCGCCAATCAGATAGTCAAATAGGAAAATAATGGCCAGCATGACCACAATCAGAATAGAGCCGTAAGCGATAGCGACACCATATTCACCATCTTCCACCCGGTTCAGGATATAAGCAGTCGCTACGCGGGTTTCTGGTGTAACCAGAAATACAATAGCGCTGACGGTAGTAATGGCGCGAACGAAGCTGTAAATCAGGGCAGACAAGATTGCCGGGCGCAATAACGGCAACAGAATATGGAAGATGGTTCTCATCGATCCGGCGCGCAAGCTCAACGAAGCTTCATCCAGTGATTTATCAATCTGCCCAAGGCCGGCAATTCCTGCGCGAATACCTACCGGTACGTTTCTCATAGTCATAGAGATAATCACGATAGCCGCGGTGCCGGTGAGGTAAAAAGGTGCATCATTGAAAGCCAAAATGTAGGAAACCCCGGCAACGGTACCCGGTACGGCAAAGCACAACATGGTGGTGAACTCTATCGTTTTCTTACCACGGAATTCCTGACGTACAACGATATAAGCGATAAGCAGACCAAGGATAGCAGTGATGGGGGCGGCGATACCGGCGTAGAACAGTGTATCCAGTAATGAAGGCCATGCGCCATCATGCATCCCCTGACCAAACAGCTTGATAAAGTTATCCAGTGTCAGTGTGTAATCCACTCCCCAGTTTACGGTGAAACTGCCGTAGAAAATGCTGCCGTACAACAGAACGTTGAACACAACCCAGATAAACAAAATGGCACAGACACCCCAAACCAGCGAAATCGGCAGCGGCTGTACATCACCACGATAGGATTTACCGGAAACCGTGACATAGGAGCGTTTACCAATCCACATATACTGAACGCAGAATATCAGCAGAGAGAAAGCCAGAAGCGAAGCGCCCAGCGTACTGGCTGCCTGATAATCAAGCTGGGAACCGGTGATATAAAAATAAATCTGGGTCGCCAGTACATCAAAACTACCGCCCAGCACCAGCGGGTTACTGAAATCCGCCAGCGATTGAACAATCACGATCAGGAAAGCGTTTGCCAATGCAGGTTTCAACAACGGAATAAAAATATGGAAGAAAGTTTGATAGCGATTGGCGCGCAGAGTATAGGCGGCTTCTTCCAGTGAAGGATGGATAGTTTTGATGGCGCCATCAAGGATCATGAACGCCATTGGCGTAAAGGCCAGCACCTGAGCCAGCCAGATACCGGTAAAACCATACAGCCAGTTAGTATTGGTAAGGCCAAACCAGGTTGCCATAAACTCAGTAATATAACCGGAACGGCCCATCATCAGCGTAACACCTAAACCAACAACAAACGGTGGTGTGACGATAGGTAAAATAGAAAATACCCGGCCAATAATGGCGGAGCGGCGGGCAATTCTGGCGGTATAAATTGCCAGAACCAATCCAAAGAAGGTACAGCCTACACCCACGGCCAACGAGAGCAGAATGGAGTTAGTGATAACCTGAATAATATGTGCCTGTCCCAAGATCGAGATAAAGGCAAACGGAGCAAATTGACCGGCATCATCCGTAAACATCGGTATAAAGATGGCGATACTCGGATAAAGGATAAATGCCCCGATCAGGACAATAATCGCAACCAGTGAGCCGATAACAAAACGATCACCCCCCAGCCATTCAAGGCGGGTCAGGGCGAGGGTAATAATTGCGCTCAGTGAGATAAACAAAATAATCGTCGAATAGCCCAGTCCACGACCGATAATGGCCGCACTGATAATGACAAACAAGGCGCATAATAAGGCGTAACCCGCATCAAAATAGTGCCGGTTACGCTGATTGCGGTTTGCTGGTGTGAGTGGGCGCAGTAACAGCGCCGATGGGAGCAGGAACCACAGTAAGCTGACGTTTAATCCGTTCCAGCCATAGGCGGTGACAATTTCATCTTGAGTGGAGTCGAAAAGGCCATAGTCCAGGCTCCAAGATGGCAAAAGGGCAAAAGCCAGCCATGTCAGGGCAATCCACCAAAACACAGCATCCTGCTTCTGTCTGGTAGGCAAAGTAAGAGTATAAGACATAATTTCCCTCTTTTATTATTATCGTGAGGCAACAACAGTAAGAATCTATCCTTGGGGCGTTATGAGTACGGGAAAACAAGATAGCCCGATAGATAGTTTCTAAGGGCGGTGTTATCCGCCCTTGACAGACTTTATTTAGCCATCTTCACATCTGTCACCCATTCGGTGATGAGTGCTTTACGCATATCATTGGCGCCAAATTTATCCATGTCGTAATTAATCAGCTTCAGATCGGACAATTTAAGTGCCAAAGGAGACGCTTTTGCCGTGGTGTTGGTCAGAATCTGATAGGCTTTACCTTTCTTCCAGCTCAGTTCTTGTGCTTCTTTGGACAGCACCCAGTCAATAAACAGTTTAGCGTTGTCCATATTGCGGGCATTTTTGATGATACTAACGCCGCCGATTTCATAACCGGTGCTTTCACAGGGTGCGATAAGTTTCAATGGTGCGCCGTTTTCCACTTCCAGAGAGTAATCATGCAGGAAGCCGATGCCGATGGCGGATTCACCACGGGCGGCGTTACGTGCTGGTGCGACACCAGATTTAGTGTACTGGGAAATGTTGGCGTTCAGCTTTTTCAGGTAATCAAATGCCTGATCTTTGCCCCATAACTGAACAAAGGTTGCCAGTGCGGTGTAAGCGGTGCCTGAACTTTGAGGATCAGCGATCTGGATTTCACCTTTATAAATCGGTTTAGTCAGATCTTTCCAGCAGGTTGGAACAGGGATATTTTTCTCTTTCAGACGTTCGGTATTGACGCCATAGCCAAGAATTCCGACGTAAACCGCAGAAGTGTAGTTGCCCTTACGTTTGGCCGGATCACGGAACTGCGGCATGATCTGCGTAAGATTTGGGGATTTATATGGGGCCAGCAGATCCATCTCTCCCGCCTGAGAGTGTGGATCCAGCGTGCCGCCGTACCAGACGTCAGCTTGTGGATTGCGTTTTTCCGCTTCAATTTTCGCCAGAGTACTGCCTGAACCGTTACGGACAAACGTGGTTTTTACATTATATTTTTCACCGAATGCTCTGGTTTCGGCTTCACACAAGGCGTTAGTCGCACTGCAATAAACGATCAAACGGCCGGCGGCCTGAGCACTGTGGGTAAATGCAGCAACGACCAAGCCCGCGGCGATAAGTGTAGAGAGAGGTTTCAGTTTCATTATTTTGTCCTTTGCATTCAGAACTTCTTATCATTGAAAAGTAGCGATGCTACTCCTGCCATATGTTCCCTTTTACTGACGTCTGCCATTAACAGTGGCATCAACAGCAAACCCATCATGGCGGCTGCGATGGTGAGCAGGGCAAACATCCCTGACCAGCCATAATGTGCAACGACCTGACTTAGCGGCCAGCCTGCCATTGCAGCGCCCAGGTAGGCGTACAACCCCAGATAACCAGTGACCGTTCCAGCGGCTTGTTTATGGCAATATTCTGTCGCCGCCAGCCCAATCAGCATTTGCGGGCCAAATACAAAAAAACCGATACTGAAAAAACAGACTGCCAACAGCGCATAGTGATGAATGGGCATTAGCCACAATGCGGTGACAGAGATAAACAACCCCAGAGCAAACAGTAAAATCATCGGGGCGCGTTGACCGCGGAACAGTAAATCAGATCCCCAGCCGGAAAAAAGTGCGCCTGTCAAACCGCCCAGTTCAAACAGCGAGAGTGTGGCGTTGGCACTGAGCAGATTGGCGCCATGTGTTTCTGACAGCCACAGATTTCCCCAGTCATTAATCGCCATTCTGATGAGGTAGACTAGAATGTAGGAGAGCCCTAATAACCAGATAGTTCTGTTAATCAGAATCGTGTCCCGCAGTATCTGCATCATCGGCATGGGTGGCGATAACTGCTCGTGCCGAAGCTCCAGTGAATCCTGTCGCCAGTGCCCCACACTGGGTAAACTTTGCCTTTGTGGTATGTCGCATAACTGATGGCAGAGCCAGATACCCAGTAAAATACCGATAATTCCCGGCATCATCAGCGCTGCTTGCCAGCCGTAAGTCGTCGCCAAAAAAGCTGACAGCATCGGGATAGTGACACCAACAACATTGATGGAGATATTCCAGCATCCCCACCAGAAACCCCGTTCATTGCGGGAGTACCAGTGTGTCAGTAACCTGGCGCAGGGCGGCCATCCCCAACCCTGAAAGAAGCCGTTCAGTGTCCAGATAATCAGTAGTGCAGGAAATGATGAACAAAAAGCGAAAATAATGTTCAGCACGCCCGTCATCACTAATCCGGCACCCATAAACCAGCGATAACCGGTGCGATCATGAAATACACCGGAGACAAATTTTGAGCCGCCGTAAGCCAGGTAAAACAGACTGGTTATCCAGCCGATATCCCCTTTATCCAGCCCCAATTCCAACTGCATGACCGGCATCACAAAGTTGAAGCTTTTTCGCGTCAGATAAAATGCGGCATAGCCAATAATCATGGAAATCAGCAAACGGCTGCGCCAGTAGCGATAACGTTGTGAAACTTGTTCCTGGCTGATGGTTTGCATATGCGACTCCTCCATGAAAAAGGAATGTAAAGAAACATTAATGAAAATGGATGGGATAAGGTTTTAGGTAATTAGGAATGATTCTTAGTTATGCTTAATTTTCATCAGAATTTGTGGGCAGGTTAACAATTATCCGAGTGCCGTTATCGTTGTTTAACTGCCAGTCTCCGCCTAACGCCCGGATGCGTTCTTCAATCCCCTGAAGGCCAAATCCGCCTTTCCTTTTATCTTCGGTGATACCAATGCCGTTATCACTGATTCTGAGTTCGATCATATCCCGGCATTGCCGCAACGTGATATCGATGCGGGTCGCTTTGGCATGTTTGCTGATATTGTTCAGTAGCTCCTGAACCAATCGATAAAGGGTAAAGACCACTGTTTCATTCGCTGGATTTTGGGAAAGTTGATAATTCAACTGGCAATCAATACCCTGCTGCTTAAAAGCAAACTCATTGATTAAATGGTGGAGCGCTTTTTCTAAAGACATCTCTTCCAGAACCGGTGGTCGCAATTGGCGCAGTAATTGACGAGTAGATTGATGGATTTGTTGGGCAAGATGATTGATTTGCTCTGCGATCGTTGCTATTGCCGGGGTAGTGGCAGTG
The DNA here is from genome assembly GCF_025384845.1 of Photorhabdus temperata. Taxonomy (NCBI): domain Bacteria; kingdom Pseudomonadati; phylum Pseudomonadota; class Gammaproteobacteria; order Enterobacterales; family Morganellaceae; genus Photorhabdus; species Photorhabdus temperata. The sequence continues at coordinate 25,654 of NZ_JAJAFX010000050.1, forward strand.
CGCTTTACCAGTGTTGCCTGAATTTGGATAGCAGTAATATTTTGCCCAATTTCGTCGTGTAACTCGCGGGCAATACTTTTGCAGATATCTTCTTCTGTGTGAACCAGTTTCTGCATCAGAATATGGCGGGCGGTTAATTCCTTCTCCAATAATTCACGGTAGCGTTGCAGGTTTTCAGCGAGTTGTTGTTGACGGCTGATGGCTATTCCAAGCCCTATTCCTAATAGCGCCTGAATGGTCAGGAACATCTCCAATTCGCGTAAATCGTTAAAAGCGCCACTGAATTGCCGGGCTGACGTTATCATCAGGCTGCCCAGTAAAGCCGCCAATACGCCACCTTGCCAGCCATAGCGATAGGCCATAAATACATTGGGGATAAATACCAAGATCACCAAAAGCCTCTCAATTTCTGGTGACATAAAGATCTGAGCGCTCAATCCCAGAAAACAGAACAGACAGCACCACATCAGCAGTGAAGTACGTAACTGTGGATCCGGATGGTCAGGTTCCAGCATATTTCTCAGATGCTGCTGACGCAGATATTCATAGATCAGGTAAACAAAAGGCGATAGTAAAACACCGCCGGTCAAAGAGGTAAGAAACAGATGGCTGGCGCTGGCAGTCAGAGAAAATCCCAGACAGACAGCCTGTAACACACTATTGGCGGCTACGGCTGCCAGCAAAATAGAGAGCCGTTGCCAATACAAGGTATAGCGCCACCAGATCCGCTGTACCATAAAGGTAGGTATCAGGCTGAGAAATGGCGATAACAGAATAATATTGTTAGTAATAAGCTGCTCGCTATCGAGCCATAGCAAGATGATAACCTCGGTTGCTAATAGGGTTGGCAGATAGCGGCATCCCAGCAGAACAAGTAGCGCCAGCCGTAACCCCTGTGGCAGCAGCAGTGCAGCCTGTTGCCCATTGTCATTCAGGTAGAAGCTGATGGTCCACAGAGCAAGCCAGCTCAACGAATAAAAAATCAGCAGGAATAGTGATAACAGGCCAAATCGTGTTCCTCCGTTCATACGTTACCTGTCAGAATCTGATGTTGCAGGGCATAATGAACCAGCTCGATCGTGCTCTCGCACTGCAATTTGCCAAGAATATTGGCACGATGAACATGAACAGTTTTATGGCTGAGATTAAGTTGCTCGGCAATAGCTTTAACAGTGATGCCATTGATGAGCAAATCAAATATTTCCCGTTCTCTGGGTGTCAGGGCTTGCAGTGCTTTAACTTCTTGTGGTGTCTGACGCAGGGCTTTCAGTGCATCAGCACACAGATAAAAACCGCCTTTATGTACTGAGCGTACTGCCTGTACTAATTCTTCCGGGCCACATCGTTTGGTGAGATAACCACAAGCTCCGGCATCCAAAGCGCTTTGTACAAATGCCGTGGTGTCATAAATGCTGAGAATTATGGTGCGAAAATCAGGCCGTTTTTGCCGTAACCGGGCAAGCAGATGCAAACCACTCTCATCCGGCATAGCGATATCCATCACTGCCACATCAATCGGGTTTCTGAGTAAATCCAGCCAGGCTTCGCTGGCGCTGGCGTATTGCCCGGCAATCTCAAGATCATGCTCAAGCGTTAGTAATTGGGCAAAACCGGAACGGACGACTACATGGTCGTCAATAAGTGCAACTTTAATCATAGTTTTTATTAAGAAGTCATTATAAATACAATAAGTTTCATGATGTGCAGGAACGGCAGGTTGTGCAAATTAATCAACTAAATCTGCAAGAAAGCTAACAGATTTAGTAAATTGTAAGGTGATAATTAAATAAATAAGTGGAAGGGATTGTTTGTTAACTATGCGACCCGGCCGCAGAAGCAACCACGCCTGTCCCCGCCATAAAACAAAGCGAAGGCTTTATCATCAATCCCAATCAATCCCACTCAGGAAATATCCGGTTTTTTAATTTTCATGTAACCCACATTCTCGCTTTAATCCAAAGAAACGGGTTTGTTCTTCACTCATGCCCGGTTCCCATTTTTGGGTTGTATGGATATCGCCAACAGAGAGATAACCCTGTTCCCATAATGGATGATATTCCAAACCATGCTTTGTAAGATATTGATGCACACGTCTATTATCCCAGTCGATAATCGGCAAGATCTTAAATATGCCACGCTGTATAGACAAAACCGGTAATTTTGATCGGCTTTCAGATTGCTGGCGACGTAAACCAGCAAACCAGCTTTGCGCATTCAGATTTTTTAAAGCACGATTCATTGGCTCGACTTTATTAATCTGATTGTAACGTTCTATTCCCTCTACACCTTGTTCCCACAATTTGCCATAACGAGCTTCTTGCCAGGCTGGAGAGTGTTCAGCACTGAATACTTGCAGATTCAGTTTCAGCTGCGTTGTTAATTTATCTATGAATTGATAAGTTTCAGGGAATAAATAGCCAGTATCGGTAAGGATGACAGGAATATCCGGGTATTCCTGTGTCACTAAATGAAGACATACCGCCGCCTGAATGCCAAAACTGGAAGAAAGAACAAACTCCCCCGGCAAATTCTCCAATGCCCAATTTACCCGCTGATGAGCATCCATAATTTCAAGTCGCTGATTAATTTCAACCAGTAATGTCTCCTGCTGTTCTCTCTCCACTCCAACCAATTGTGATAAGCTGAGTTGGCTCATACCGCCTCCTGCCAATCATAAAAATCGCGGGCCGAATCCAGTACCGGTTTGATAATATCGGTACGGATCAGGAAATCGCCAAAACCCTCATTTGGTTGCCGCCCTGCCGCCCAACGCCCGATAAGTTCATCCATGATGGATAAAATCGCTTCAGAACTGATATTTTCTTTATACATTCGAGGAATACGGGTACCGATCCGGTTACCGCCAAGATGAAGGTTATAACGATCAAGCGCTTTACCCACCAGCCCCACTTCCGCCAACATAGCTCTACCACAGCCATTTGGGCAACCTGTCACCCGCAAGACAATATGTTCATCACCAATACCATGTTTATTCATCAGTTGTTCAACGTAAGTGACAAACTCCGGTAAGAAACGCTCAGCTTCAGCCATTGCTAACGGGCAGGTTGGGAAAGAGACACAGGCCATTGAGTTTTCACGCTGGATTGTGGTTTTATTATCAATCAGCCCATGTTCTCGGGCGATAGTTTCAATTCGTTGTTTTTCACCTTCAGGAATACCAGCAATGATTAAGTTTTGGTTGGCTGTCAGGCGAAAATCCCCTTTGTGGATTTTTGCAATTTCGGCAACGCCACTTTTCAGTGGTCTGCTGGGATAGTCCAAAAGGCGGCCATTCTCAATAAACAGCGTCAAATGCCATTTATCATCGATTCCTTTCAGCCAGCCAATTTGATCACCACGACCAGTAAATTCATAAGGCCGGATTGCTTCAAATTTCACGCCTGCGCGTTTTTCCACCTCCTCTTTAAAAGTGTCAACACCAACCCGCTCCAACGTATATTTGGTTTTGGCGTTTTTACGCTCGGTCCGGTTCCCCCAGTCACGCTGAGTGGTCACCACAGATTCAGCAATCGCCAATGTATGCTCAAGCGGAATATAGCCAAATTCACTCGCCATACGTGGATACGTATTTTTATCGCCGTGAGTCATTGCCAAACCACCCCCCACCAGCACGTTAAAACCAACCAACTTGCCACCTTCTGCAATAGCAATAAAGTTCAGATCGTTGGCATGTAGATCAACATCATTCTGGGGAGGGATAACAACCGTGGTTTTAAATTTACGAGGCAAATAAGTCGCACCAAGAATCGGCTCTTCATCAGTAGTTGCAACTTTCTCTTTATCCAGCCAGAGTTCAGCATAAGCTCGGGTGCGTGGCAGCAAGTGCTCTGAAATTCTCTTCGCCCATTCGTAGGCTTGCTGATGCAGCTCTGATTGAATAGGATTCGAAGTACAAAGCACATTTCGGTTAACGTCATTCGCCGTCGCAAGCGAATCCAGACCAACCTGATTCAGTAATTGATGTGCAGGCTTTACATCCCCTTTCAAAATGCCATGAAATTGAAATGTCTGACGGTTAGTCAACCGGATACTGCCATACAGAGTGTTCTCTTCAGCAAACTTATCAATACCCAGCCATTGTTGCGGTGTAATAACACCGCCCGGCAGACGACAGCGCAACATCATCGCATGGCGTGGCTCCAGTTTTTGCGCTGCCCGTTCAGCACGGATATCACGATCATCCTGCTGATACATGCCATGAAAGCGAATCAGCAGGAAATTGTCCCCTGCAAAACCTCCCGTTAAGCCATTGGTTAAATCGTCACTGATTGTACCTCGCAGGAAGTTACTCGCCTGCTTCATGCGCTCACTATCAGCCAGTTTACCTTCGACAATCAAAGGACCATGTTGTTTATCACTCATTAGTACACATCCCTCTGATAACGGCGCTCAAGGCGCAGTTCACTTAAGAATTCATCTGCCTGTTCGGTATCCATGCCACCATACTCAGAAATAATATCCAGCAATGCACGCTCCACATCTTTCGCCATGCGGTTTGCATCACCACATACATACAGATGTGCCCCTTCCTTTATCCAACGCCATACTTCTTCGCCCTGTTCACGCAATTTGTCCTGAACATAAACTTTATGCTGCTGATCACGGGACCACGCCAGATCAATACGAGTCAACAGGCCATCTTTGACATAACGCTGCCACTCCACTTGATAGAGAAAATCTTCCGTAAAATGTGGATTACCAAAGAACAGCCAATTTTTCCCCTCAGCGCTATCTGCATCTCTTTGCTGCATAAATGCCCGGAATGGAGCGATTCCGGTTCCCGGCCCAATCATGATGACAGGTGTTTGCGGATTGGCAGGCAAGCGGAAATTGTCGTTATGCTCGATAAAAATACGAATATCGCCCTCTTCCTGTAAGCCATCTGCCAAATAACCGGATGCGCCACCAGTGCGAGCCCGGCCATCAATTTCATAACGAACAACACCGACTGTAATATGAACTTCATTTTCTACTTCAGCCTGAGAGGAAGAAATTGAATAAAGCCTTGGCATTAGAGGCCGCAATAAATCAATAAACTGTTGAGCTTCTGGCTGAGAAGCAGCCTCTCTTACCATATCGGCAATAGGTTTATTGTGAGCGTATTGCTGTAATGCCTGTTTATCGGCAATCAGAGACAGTAATTTTTCATTTTTTGCCAGCACAGCATATTTTTCTACAATCAAGCTGGTGTTTTGGGTTAGCTCAACATGGCTGATCAGTGCTTCCCTTAATGGTAATTTATGACCATTAACTTCAACCTGTACTGTTCCTTCCAACCAGAGTAGATTCAACAATTCATCCACTAGAGCCGGATCATTTTTAAACCAGACACCCAAAGCATCACCCGGTTGATAACGCAGACCTGAATCTCCCAGATCAATTTCAATATGGCGAACATCTTTATCAGAACCACGGCCCGTTATTTTCTGACGGGTTGCTAAGGCCGCTGTCAATGGCGCCTGCTTAGTATAAGGAGTTGAAAAAACTTCATGTACCGATTCACTCTGTACAGTAGTAACCGCCGTATTTGTCTGCGCAGGAATACGCTGTTTCAGGATTTCAGTTAATCGCTTACGCCACTGAGCCGCAGCCTCCTGATATTCCACATCACTATCGACACGATCCAGAAGCCGTTGAGCTCCCAATTCATTCAGACGATGATCAAAATCTTTTCCTGCCTGACAGAATTTCTCATAAGAAGTATCACCCAGACCAAAAACAGCAAACTCAGTATCACTTAGCTTCGGCGCCTTTTTAGAATAGAGATATTTATATAATGCAATCGCTTCTTCGGCTGGTTCTCCTTCACCTTGCGTAGAAGCGACAATAATGATCATTTTCTCTTGAGCAATTTGTTTGAATTTATAATCACCGGCATTGAACAGATTAACATTGAGTTTCTCTGCCAACAGATCATCACGAAGCTGTTCAGCCAAACGGCGGGCATTACCTGTTTGTGAAGCTGAAATTAATGTAATCGTCTCCTGTGCCGGAATCGCTGGAGCCATAAGCTGAACCTTTGGCTGTTGATTCATCATTCCCCAAAAATAACCAGACAGCCAGGCTAACTGATTCGGTGAAAAATCCCCAATTGCCGATTGCAAACGCGCCAGCTGTTCAGGCGAAACCGGCAGAAGTGAAATTGAAGGTGGTTTTATGCTCATTATCCTGTGCTGCCCTTTACGATTACCAATGTCTATTATCTTTAGTAAAGAAAATAAATAGGGATAGTTAGTAAGGTTATCTCAACGACTTGTCACTATTTAAAGAAACTATCGCAATATCAAATAACCAAAACGCCTAACCATATTTACAGATTTAATATATCTATAAAACAGTTAATAAGGGCAATTGCAAAAAAAGGAAAAAACCGGGTTTAATTCAGAAGATCGGGTAGAATAGCGGGTTTTTTGAAGTCAGGGAGAACCACTATGAGCACAACGATTTTTAAAGATTTTCAGTTTGAAGCCGCCCACCACCTGCCACATGTTCCAGAAGGCCATAAATGCGGGCGCCTGCATGGGCACTCATTTATGGTTCGGCTGGAAATTACCGGGGAGGTCGATCCTCATAGTGGTTGGATTATGGACTTTGCTGATCTAAAAACTGTATTTAAACCCGTTTGGGAACAGTTAGATCACCACTACCTGAATGATATCCCTGGACTGGAAAACCCAACCAGCGAAGTACTAGCAGCCTGGATTTGGGCTAAGGTTAAACCCTCAATTCCACAACTCAGTGCCGTTATGGTGAAAGAAACCTGTAACGCAGGATGTATTTTCCGCGGAAAGTGAAACAAATTACTGCACCAGGAAACCTCCAGTGCAGTAATCTCTCAGGCAATATTCAAATACTTATGTGTTTGCATAGAAAGCCGCCAATTGCGCGCAATACAAGTTTCAATACATAAACGGGTAGCGTCTTCTTTCTGGCTAATCGGTTGCAATGCAATAATACGCGATGAGTTGTCATCCAATGCCGCTAATAACTCATCCAGTGCTTCAATGTCTCTTTCACGTGCAACTGGATGTTTTATTTCATTAGCTCTCTGCAAAGCTTGCTGCAATACCTGATAACCACCACGCATTTTAACTTTTGGCGAAACTGTCACCCAAGTGGCAGAAGAACATTTAACATGATACGTACCACTGGTTTCTATCTGGCATTGATAGCCAAGGCTTTCTAACTCTTCAGTCAGAGGAGTAAGATCATAAAGGCAAGGCTCACCACCAGTAATAACAACATGACGCGCGGTATATCCCTGTTGAACAAACAGTGCTGCAATTTGCTCAGGTGATGCTTCACCCCATTCATCGCTTTCACTCGTCTTCAATAAGATTGTCTCCAGCATCCGTTGCTTTTTGGCTTCTTTCTCCCAGGTGTGTTTAGTATCACACCAGCTACAACCAACCGGACACCCTTGCAGACGAATAAAAATTGCCGGGACTCCCGTAAAAAAACCTTCTCCCTGCAATGTCTGGAATATTTCGTTAATCGGGTAAAACATAAAAATCTCTGGTTTCATTAGATAGGAGCGCATTATTACAGATATCTATCCCGCGGACATCAATCTTTATGGTAAGGTACAGGGTTTGCTTCGCTCGGCTAATATAAAGCTTGTCGGGGCATTGTGTGCTTAAAATATATCTAGCCTGAGAAAGTGACAGGAATAAATAATGCAGAATAATGAAACTCAGCTGAAACGGGGTCTAACCGGGCGGCACATCCGCTTTATGGCATTAGGCTCCGCAATAGGCACAGGGCTGTTCTATGGCTCCGCAGCTGCTATCCAGCAAGCAGGCCCAGCCGTATTACTCGCCTATTTAATCGGCGGGGCCGCCGTATTTATGGTAATGCGTGCATTAGGTGAAATGGCTGTTCACCACCCAGTAACCGGTTCTTTTTCACACTATGCCAGCCATTACCTCGGCCCTTTGGCCGGATTTCTAACCGGATGGAATTATATATTCGAAATGCTGATTGTCTGCCTAGCTGACGTTACTGCATTCGGCTTTTATATGAAGCTCTGGTTTCCTCATGTAGAACAGTGGATCTGGGTACTGAGTATTGTCTGCTTCATTGGCGCAATTAATCTTTGCCATGTGAAGATTTTTGGTGAAATGGAATTCTGGCTATCTATTGTGAAAGTTACCGCAATTATTGCTATGATTATCGGCGGCATGACTATCATGATATATGGATTCGGTCAGGAAACAGACCATGTAACCGGTATTTCTAGTTTATGGGAATATGGCGGTTTTATGCCTAATGGCATCAGTGGTGTAATAGCTTCACTTGCCATTGTGATGTTTGCTTTTGGTGGTATTGAAGTTATTGGCATCACTGCCAGCGAAGCTAAAAATCCTGAAAAAACTATCCCAAAAGCAATCAATGCCGTTCCTTTCCGTATTTTGCTGTTTTACGTATTGACCCTGTTTATTCTGATGTGTATCTATCCGTGGAATCAAATTGGTCAGGAAGGGAGTCCATTCGTACAGATTTTTTCCAGCTTAGGTATCAATTCTGCGGCTAATATTCTCAACATTGTGGTTATTACTGCCGCAGTTTCTGCGATTAACAGCGATATTTTTGGTGCCGGCCGCATGATGTATGGCATGGCCCAAGAAGGACAGGCGCCTAAATCATTCACCAAGCTGAGCCGTAATGGTGTACCGTGGATGACGGTGGTCGTTATGTCAGCCGTCCTGCTGATTGGCGTTGTTCTTAACTATCTGCTTCCGAATGAAATTTTCGTTATCATTGCTTCTATCGCAACATTTGCTACTGTGTGGGTATGGCTGATGATCCTGCTTTCTCAGGTTGCTATGCGTCGCAAAATGAGTAAAGAAGAAGTTAAAACACTAAAATTCCCTGTTCCTATGTGGCCAATAGCACCAATATTAACAATTATCTTTATGGTATTCGTTATTGTATTACTGGGCTATTTTGAGAAAACCCGTATTGCATTAATTGTGGGAGTTGCATGGGTAGCCTTATTGTCAATTACCTATTTCTTGAACATAAAGAAAAATACTTCCCAAACTCATCAAATTAAATAATTCATCCTGATAAATGCCAGAATAATCTGGCATTTATTTTCATTTATCTGAATATTTTAATATTATTTTGTTAAGCAGCGTAAATTAAATAACTTTAATCTATTTATATCATTGTATTTTGTTTTCTAAATTGTAATGATGATATATATTACTTTAATAAGAATAATTTTTTATTTTTGAAATATAAATCCACTTACACATAACAAAAAATTAATTTCGTTTATTTTCAGTAAGTTAAATTAAAAATCAAATAATAATCTTTTATAAAAAATAGATAAACATACTTTTAAAATAAGATATTAATAAAAATTTGCAATAAGAGGATTATGATCAGAAGCATCTGTAGGCATAACAATAGCATTAGCTACATTTAATTCTCGATAAAAAATAAAATCTAAAGGTCTTCCAAATGCAATTGTTCGACAGTCATCAGCAAAAGATACTTCTTTAAGATGTAAATGTCCGGTAAAACGCTTAAGAGCATTTAATCGTTGCTTACTCCATGCATTAAAATCACCAGCCATAATTACCGGGCCATTATGTAAACGAATATGAGCACCAATATTATTCAGCTGACGGCTATATACATCCACACCAAAGCTGAAATTTATCGCATGTACATTAATAACCATCAACTGGCGATTATCCTGTAAAGAGTAAACAGTGATGAGAGCTGATTTAGATAAACGTAAAAGAGGCTCTTTCTCTCTCAATGGGCAACAATAGATAGGATGAGAAGTTGCTAGCGTCATTACACCAGAGGGATGTTGAGGCAATAAAAATGCGGGAACTTGATCAGCTGTCAGATAATTTGAAGTAGCAAATTCAACTAAATCAGGGGTTGTCTGCGCTTCTTGCAATAAAATTAACTGGCTTGCATCAGTAAGTTCCTTCAAAACCTTTCGCCATGAAGGACGCTGCTGTTTATAAATATTCCATACAACAACCCTAAGCTCATTTGTATCAGTAATCAAAGGGATACCTACAGGTAATGACTTTCCAAGCTGATAGGTTGACATCGGAAAGACACGTTCAACAGGTTGCCCAGCGACATATCTTATTGCATAGGTTTTCTTTACCACGTGAAAAACCTCTTCAATGCAGAAAGTAATATTAAAAACCTTCTGATTTTATCAAATATAATGAGGGAATTATTGATTTTAATATTTATTAAACAGAAAAAAACCCTGAGATCTCTCTCAGGGTTTCTTTGGAAATTAAGTGGCGGTGCGGACGGGGCTCGAACCCGCGACCCCCGGCGTGACAGGCCGGTATTCTAACCAACTGAACTACCGCACCACCGAATTTCTTGTTCTTTATGTTGTTACCACAACATAAAGTTTCAATGCCAATCAGGGCAGTCTACGAACGGCTCTTCTGCCATTCGCCCTTCGGACCGCCGCTTTCCGCGACGTTTAAAATCACTCTCAGCGATTTTGTCCGACTTTCCACCCACAACACTCTGTGTCATTCTTCATCACACAAAGCTTAATTAAAGCCTGGCAGTTCCCTACTCTCACATGGGGAGACCCCACACTACCATCGGCGCTACGGCGTTTCACTGCTGAGTTCGGCATGGGGTCAGGTGGGACCACCGCGCTATCGCCGCCAGGCAAATTCATTTCATCCCGACCGTTATGTCCGCCCTCTGGGCTACACAACCATCCGAATCAATCTGTCAAACAAGCCAAAAATTCTCTCTTCTCTCGCCCCAAAACACCTTCGGTGTTGTAAGGTTAAGCCGCTCGGTTCATTAGTACTGGTCAGCTCAATGCATCGCTGCACTTACACACCCAGCCTATCCACGTCTTCGTCTTAAACGTTCCTTCCGTGACCTCAA
>NZ_JAJAFX010000051.1:0-36324 GCF_025384845.1 Photorhabdus temperata
TGCTATTGCTATTGCTATTGCTATTGCTATTGCTATTGCTATTGCTATTCTTTCGAATATCTACCACTTTTGCCTTGCCCATATCAATGGGGCTATTTTTTACGGTAGTTGTTTTGCACTAATCAGTCATCGTCTTTGGTTGATATAGTCAATGCTAGCCTGATGGAATGTGATTTCGTGAGCTTTTCGACCAGAGTATTTTTTTGTCACCATAAATTTGGTGAATTGATCGCCGGATTTACAGCATTTATAATTGGTATACTGGGATGACCTTGATTAACATAAACCTGTTCATAGCGGATTATTTTTTACCTTGAAAATGAGGTGGTCATATTTTTCATTTTACATAAGTTTATATTTGCCACTTTGGTTTATTTCACTGATAAATAGGCAATTTTTATGGTAAATATTGGATGGATGAATTTTTCAAACAAATCATTGAGTATTGCGACAGGAAAAAACCAAAATATCGACAAAATGATGAACACATGATTCAATAGAGCAGGTATTCGATATTACTGTCATTGAGAGGGGTATGTATGAGTAATAAAATCACATCTATGGCAGCAGCAATGGCTATCGCTATGGCCCCCGTACCGGCGGATAGCATAGGGTATCATGATGCTATCACTAGCGCTAAAAACACATTTACATTACAACAGGTTAATGATTCCGTTGTTTTTCTTCCTATCGAAGAAGCAACCGCTTTTGTCGCGAGTATGGCTAATCGGATGCGATTCAATTTGAAAAACCTGCGATCCGAGTGGGAATCAAAGCGTATACCTATTGACGATAAAAGTATGTCAAGTTTTGCGAAGGACAACCTTCACTACTTAACTAAAAACATTATTATCTGCGCCAATTTTATTAAAGCTGCAAAAGTCGCATTAACATCTGTTCCTGAAACCAGCACTGAGCTACGCAGCATGATTACGCGTTTTGGCCGGGCCTCTGCTGACCTGCGTTATACATTAGAAGAAATTATTGCTTTCGTTAAGAGTACTCATGTCCCTAATAAAGTATCAAGTGTAGGGCGTGACATGGATAAAAATGCAGTTCATGAGCTTATTCGTGCCGAGCATACCGCTTTAGGTTTGGAAGTCCCAGCTTTCTACTAAAGGGGATGCAGTGATCCACGTTTCTATTCACAAAGATATCGAAATCCCCACGGTAGCCCGGCAATATGCGAAAATTTTGCAGGATTGGAAAAATGGCGGATCTCTTCCGGCTATTTTTGGTGATGAAGGGCGCTGGGAAGAGCATGCATCTCTATGTCAATCTTATGTTTTTAAAATCCATATCAAACTGCCTGGTGAAACGCCTTGGCCTGGTCATTTACCGCCCGCGGCACGAAAATCTAACAGTTATTTAGTTTATACGCGGCACTGGTGTGACCCGTCAAAATATCAAATCATTAGTATCATGAGTCCTAATGCCCATGAGCTGGCTCGGACATCGTTTCTCGCTGTGCTGGTTGGCCGCGCCGAGAATTTTCAAAACACCTGAAATATTGTTGAAACTAAAAAAACCGCATTTTCAGCGGGTTTTTGTTTAGTGTGCTGGGCATGTTCAGCAGCTCGGGGGTGAAAGTTCCCTGTCCAGTCTGATGGTGGCGAAAGACTAGTGAAGCGCAAAGACATCATTTCTTGCAGAGCTTGAGCGTAGGGCTGAGGAGTTCCATTCTACTTGAATATTAAAGCTCAATCTCAATATCACTGAGTGGATGACAGCAGCAGGGCAGAATTTCACCTTCATTGACAAAAGCCAGTGGCTTACGCCGATAGCCTACTTTACCTTTTACCAATCTGACACGGCAGGAGCCGCAATAACCTTCACGGCACTGGTATTCAGCCTGTACTTTGCCTTGTTCCAGCGCTTCCAGCAGACTGTTATGCAGCTCAGGAGAGCTGTGAATATGATAACCCTGCATACCATGCAGGGTTACTTTATAGCTTGTCATCAGAGTTCAAAATCACTCAGGTCGTCAGGGTTAACTTCAGCATCAATCTGACCAACCAGATAGGAACTGACTTCAACTTCCTGTGGCGCGACTTGAACGTTATCGGATACCAGCCAGGAATTGATCCACGGAATCGGGTTAGAACGTGTTTCAAATGGCAGTTTTAGCCCAACAGCCTGCATACGGATATTGGTGATGTATTCAACATATTGACACAGAATATCTCTGTTCAAACCAATCATAGAGCCTTCTTTGAACAGGTATTCCGCCCACTCTTTTTCTTGCTCCGCCGCCTGAACAAATAGGTCGTAACACTGTTGTTCACACTCTTTGGCGATTTCAGCCATTTCCGGGTCATCCTGACCAGAGCGCAACAGATTCAGCATATGCTGAGTGCCTGTCAGATGCAGTGCTTCATCACGGGCAATCAGTTTGATGATTTTAGCGTTACCTTCCATCAGTTCACGTTCGGCAAAAGCAAATGAACAGGCAAAGCTGACGTAGAAGCGGATCGCTTCCAGTGCGTTAACGCTCATCAGGCACAGGTACAGTTGTTTCTTCAGTTCACGCAGACTAGTAGTGATGGTTTTACCGGCAACTTGATGCGTTCCTTCACCAAACAATTGGTAGTTGTTGGTCATCTCAATCAGATCGTCGTAATAAGCGGAAATATCTTTCGCACGTTTCAGAATCTCTTCATTGGTGACAATATCATCAAACACAACCGCTGGATCGTTAACGATATTACGGATGATGTGCGTATAAGAACGTGAGTGAATCGTCTCGGAAAAAGACCAGGTTTCAACCCAGGTCTCCAGCTCAGGAATGGAGATCAAGGGCAGAAACGCCACGTTCGGGCTGCGGCCCTGAATAGAGTCCAGCAGCGTTTGGTATTTCAGATTACTGATGAAAATATGCTTTTCATGATCCGGCAACGCATTGTAGTCAATGCGATCGCGGGACACGTCAACTTCTTCCGGGCGCCAGAAGAAGGAGAGCTGTTTTTCGATCAGTTTCTCGAAAATTGGATACTTTTGCTGGTCATAACGAGCTACGTTTACCGGCTGACCAAAGAACATCGGTTCCTGTAACTGGTCGTTTTTTACCTGCGAAAAGGTGGTATAGGCCATAACTTCCTCAAATTAAATCTTACACGCGCCGCCTTCACAATCGGAATCAGCCGATTCTACGACTTCCTCCAGGTCACCCTGAACGTCTTCCGCACCATCACGTGTATTATGGTAATACAGTGTCTTCACACCATATTTGTAGGCGAGCAGCAAATCTTTCAGCAGTTGGTTCATCGGCACTTTTCCACTAGGGAAACGTGTCGGATCATAGTTGGTATTGGCAGAGATCGATTGATCGATAAATTTCTGCATGATACCAACCAACTGCAAGTAGCCATCATTACCCGGCATTTGCCACAGGAGTTCATAAGCGCCTTTCAGACGTTCATATTCCGGTACAACCTGACGCAAAATACCATCTTTTGATGCTTTGATGCTGATGTAACCACGAGGCGGTTCAATGCCGTTGGTGGCGTTGGAGATCTGTGAAGATGTCTCTGACGGCATCAAAGAGGATAATGTTGAATTACGCAGACCATATTGTTTGATATCACGGCGCAACGCTTCCCAGTCATAGTGCAGTGGCTCATTGGTCAGTGTATCCAGCGTTTTTTTATAGGTATCGATAGGCAGGATACCTTCAGAATAGGTGGTTTCTTTAAACCATGGACAAGCGCCTTGTTCTTTCGCCAGCTCATTAGAGGCTTTCAACAGGTAATACTGGATAGCTTCAAATGTTTTGTGCGTCAGGTTGTTAGCGCTGCCATCTGAATAACGCGCGCCATGTTTTGCCAGATAGTAAGCGTAGTTGATGACGCCAATACCTAAAGTACGGCGACCCGTTGCCCCTTGTTTTGCGGCAATGATCGGGTAGTCCTGATAATCAAGCAGGGCATCAAGCGCACGGACAGCCAGAGCTGCCAGCTCTTCCAGCTCATCAAGATTTTCGATTGCGCCCAAGTTGAATGCGGACAGCGTACACAGCGCGATTTCGCCGTTTTTATCATTGATATCATTCAATGGCTTGGTTGGCAGTGCAATTTCCAGACACAAATTTGATTGGCGCACAGGGGCGACTGATGGGTCAAATGGGCTGTGAGTGTTGCAATGGTCTACGTTCTGAATGTAGATACGTCCGGTGGAAGCACGTTCCTGCATCATCAGGGAGAAGAGATCAACCGCTTTCAGGCGTTGCTGACGGATATTGCTGTCCTGCTCATATTGAGTATACAGACGTTCAAATTTATCCTGATCCGCAAAGAATGCATCATATAACCCAGGGACGTCAGATGGGCTGAACAGGGTAATATCTTCACCTTTGATCAGGCGTTCGTACATTAATTTGTTGAGCTGTACGCCGTAGTCCATATGACGGACACGGTTGCCTTCAACGCCACGGTTGTTTTTCAGTACCAGTAGGCTTTCAACTTCCAGATGCCATAACGGATAGAACAATGTCGCGGCACCGCCACGGACACCCCCCTGTGAACAGGATTTTACCGCTGTCTGGAAATGTTTGTAGAACGGAATACAGCCGGTGTGGAAAGCTTCACCGTTACGGATTGGGCTGCCCAACGCACGAATACGGCCCGCGTTGATGCCAATACCGGCGCGTTGGGAAACATATTTCACAATAGCGCTGGAAGTAGCGTTAATCGAATCCAGGCTGTCGTCACACTCAATCAGCACGCAGGAGCTGAATTGACGGGTAGGGGTGCGCACACCTGCCATGATGGGGGTCGGCAGGGAAATTTTAAACGTAGAAGCCGCGTCGTAAAAACGACGGATATAGTCCAGACGGGTTTCTTTCGGATAACCGGAAAACAGGCAGGCGGCTACCAGAATATAAAGAAACTGGGCGCTCTCATAAATTTCACCGGTAACACGATTTTGAACCAGGTATTTACCTTCGAGCTGTTTGACCGCTGCGTAAGAGAAATTCATATCACGCCAGTGGTCAATAAACTCGTTCATTTGCTCGAATTCTTCTTTCGAGTAGTCTGTCAGCAAGTGTTTGTCATATTTGCCCATTCCCACCATACGGGATACGTGATCATACAGGGCTGGTGGCTCAAATTGACCGTAGGCTTTTTTACGCAGGTTGAAAATTGCCAGGCGGGCTGCCAGATACTGATAGTCTGGCGCATCACCGGAGATAAGGTCCGCGGCAGCTTTAATCATCGTCTCGTGAATATCTGAGGTTTTGATACTGTCGTAAAATTGGATTTGAGAACGCAGTTCTACTTGTGATACCGAGACATTTTTCAGACCGTCGGCTGCCCAGTTAATAACCCGGTGGATTTTCTCAAGGTCAATTCGTTCTTTGTGGCCATCACGCTTTGTTACTAGCAGACTATGGTTCATGGACAGGCATACCTTACATTTACTTTCAGACTTGCTCCCACCTGCTTTGTGTCTTTACAAGACCAAAACATACCCTTCTCAGTGGTGAAGAAACCAACGAGAGAGTAGTGGTAATGGAATGTTAAGGAACACAATATGTAGGGGGTACACTAAATAATGACAACAAGATAATGTTAAAAACGGCTTTTATCAAGTGTACAAAAACGTGGATTTTTGTGGATAACTTGAGGACTAAATTTGTTAAAAAGCCTGAAGCCTGCATCATTACTAGCGGTTACCCTGGCAGGAGCACCGGCAAAAATGGGTAAAAAAATTCCTGAAAATAGGATTTATTTGCCGATTTATTCATCGATTAGATGAATATGTCAGACATACTGGGTATGTAACATATAATTAACATCGACATTGTGACCGAGGGTAAATTTATCTGTTAGCGGGTTGTAATGCAGGCCGATAATGTGCTGTTCTTGCAGTGGTGTGCTGTCAATCCAACCTATTAATTCTGATGGGCGGATAAATTTCTTCGCGTCATGGGTTCCCTTCGGCACCATTTTCAGAATATATTCCGCACCGACTACCGCCATAAGCCAGGCTTTCTTGTTGCGGTTAATGGTAGAGAAAAAGACGTGTCCACCGGGTTTGACTAACTGCGCACAGGCACGGACAACCGACTGTGGGTCCGGTACGTGCTCCAGCATTTCCATACAGGTGACGATATCATAAGCCTGTGGATATTTTTCTGCGTGGCTTTCCACGGTCTCCTGTACATAAGTCACAGGGATGCCTGTTTCAAGGGCGTGCAGTCTGGCAACCTGAAGCGGCTCAGTACCCATATCAAGCCCGGTCACTTCTGCACCTTCACGGGCCATGCTTTCCGACAAAATGCCGCCGCCACAACCCACATCCAGGATTTTCTTACCGAAGAGGCCGCCGGAACGCTGCAAAATATAATTTAGGCGCAGTGGGTTAATCCGGTGCAGTGGCTGAAATTCGCCGTCCAAATCCCACCAGCGGGAAGCAACTGCTTCAAATTTCTCTATTTCCTGTTGATCAACATTGCTTGTTGTGGCGGGGGTTTTAGCGTTCATCAGCGGTTGTCGCTCCTTAAACTTACTTTACAGGTGGATTCACTCCATTTTTGTCATAGTATACATGGCTTAATTTTTAAATACCCGTATCTGATTTTTATAAAACTGTTGATTTGTGGTATAGTTCTAAACCTTTGAATCCGGAATTATGAGGGATAGTGGGCTCCATGAGCGACATTGCCAGAGAAATCACACCGGTCAATATCGAAGAAGAGCTGAAGAGCTCGTATCTGGATTATGCGATGTCTGTTATTGTCGGGCGCGCACTACCAGATGTTCGAGATGGACTGAAGCCGGTACACCGTCGCGTACTTTTCGCAATGAATGTACTGGGAAATGATTGGAATAAACCCTATAAGAAGTCTGCCCGTGTTGTCGGCGACGTCATCGGTAAATACCACCCACATGGGGACAGCGCGGTCTACGACACGATTGTTCGTATGGCGCAGCCGTTTTCCCTACGCTATATGTTGGTAGATGGTCAGGGTAACTTTGGGTCAGTCGATGGTGACTCAGCCGCGGCGATGCGTTACACCGAAGTACGTATGTCGAAAATTGCCCATGAGCTGCTGGCGGATCTGGAAAAAGAGACTGTCGATTTTGTGCCGAACTATGATGGTACAGAACAGATCCCGGAAGTTATGCCGACTAAAGTACCTAATCTGCTGATCAACGGTTCCTCCGGTATCGCAGTGGGTATGGCGACTAACATTCCTCCCCATAACTTATCCGAAGTTATTGATGGTTGTCTGGCTTATATTGAAGATGAAAACATCAGCATTGAAGGGCTGATGCAGTATATTCCAGGTCCGGATTTCCCGACAGCTGCGATCATTAATGGTCGTCGGGGTATTCAGGAGGCTTACCGGACTGGCCGCGGTAAAATTTATATCCGCGCCCGTGCTGAAATCGAAGTTGATGAGAAAAATGGCCGTGAAACTATCCTGGTTCACGAAATTCCTTATCAGGTCAACAAAGCCCGTCTGATTGAAAAAATTGCCGAGCTGGTGAAAGAAAAACGCATCGAAGGGATTAGTGCTCTTCGTGACGAATCTGATAAAGACGGCATGCGTATTGTGATCGAAGTGAAACGTGATGCGGTGGGTGAAGTGGTTCTGAATAACCTCTATTCCCTGACTCAGCTTCAGGTTTCTTTTGGTATCAATATGGTGGCTCTGCATCAGGGGCAACCAAAGCTGCTGAATCTGAAAGACATTCTTTCTGCGTTCGTCAGCCACCGTCGCGAAGTAGTTACCCGTCGCACCGTTTTTGAATTACGTAAAGCTCGTGATCGCGCCCATATTCTTGAAGCATTGGCAGTGGCGCTGGCGAATATCGATCCTATTATCGAACTGATTCGCCGTGCTCCGTCACCCGCTGAGGCAAAAGCTGCGTTAATTGCCCAATCGTGGGAATTAGGCAATGTTGCTTCCATGCTTGAACGTGCCGGTGATGATGCTGCCCGCCCTGAATGGTTGGAACCCCAATATGGCGTGCATGAAGGTAAATATTATCTGACCGAGCAACAGGCACAGGCAATTCTGGATCTGCGTTTGCAGAAACTGACTGGCCTTGAGCATGAAAAATTGCTGGATGAATACCGTGAATTGCTGACATTAATTGGCGAATTGATGTTCATTCTGGAAAACCCTGAGCGCCTGATGGAGGTGATCCGTGAAGAGCTGTTGGCAGTCAAAACGCAATATAATGACGCCCGCCGTACTGAAATCACGGAGAACACCGCTGATATCAATATCGAAGATCTGATTAATCAGGAAGATGTTGTTGTCACGTTGTCACATCAGGGGTATGTCAAATATCAGCCATTATCTGACTATGAAGCGCAACGCCGTGGTGGCAAAGGTAAATCCGCAGCACGTATCAAAGAAGAAGATTTCATTGATAGGCTGCTGGTGGCGAATACTCACGACACGATCCTTTGCTTCTCCAGCCGTGGCCGCCTGTACTGGATGAAGGTTTACCAGTTACCTGAGGCCAGTCGTGGTGCCCGCGGCCGTCCGATTGTTAACCTTCTGCCGCTGGAACAAAATGAGCGAATTACTGCGATTCTGCCGGTGCGTGAATATGAAGAAGGGCTGTATATCTTTATGGCTACGGCCAGTGGGACAGTGAAGAAAACGGCGTTAAAAGATTTCAGCCGTCCGCGCAGTGCTGGTATTCTTGCGGTTAACCTCAATGACGGTGATGAGCTGATCGGCGTTGACCTGACTAACGGCAGTAACGAAGTCATGTTGTTCTCCGCTGATGGTAAAGTTGTCCGCTTCGAAGAGGGCGCTGTTCGTTCAATGGGGCGTACAGCTACCGGTGTACGTGGTATCAAACTGAGTGGTGAAGACAAAGTCGTTTCTCTGATTATCCCGCGTGGAGAAGGGGAGATTCTGACAGTCACTGAAAACGGTTACGGCAAACGTACCGCTGAAAGCGAGTATCCAATTAAATCCCGTGCAACTCAGGGGGTTATCTCAATTAAAGTCAGCGAGCGTAATGGTAATGTGGTCGGCGCAATTCAGGTTGAGCCCACCGATCAGATTATGATGATTACCGATGCTGGCACATTGGTGCGTACCAGGGTCTCTGAAGTCAGCGTTGTTGGCCGGAATACTCAGGGTGTCACACTGATTCGTACCGCTGAGGATGAGAAAGTTGTCGGCTTGCAACGGGTTGCTGAACCTGAAGATGATGAAGATGGGCTGGCAGAAGAAGGGGAGGCGTTGGAAAACGATAATACCCATTCACCTGATGCTGGCAGCAGCGAGTCAGCTGATCCGGTTTAAGTGAAGACATTATTTTCACTCAATTAAGAAACAGGTACTTCGGTGCCTGTTTTTTTTAAAAAAAATTTTTTGATTAATATCGAAATATGCAACAGTTGATTCTTTGTGATCCTTGAACTCTAGTATATCCTGTCATTAATTACGTTGAATGATGTTCGTTGTTATCAGGTAGCCTTTTGAGATATCTTTCTTCTTTTCGTACATCACTGAAAATATCCCGTTATCTTTTCCGGGTGCTTGGCTTTATGCTGTGGGCATTGGGTGCCTTATTAACGGCTTTTTACCTGGTTAACATTTTTAATGAAGTAAAGTCTGGTATCCGGCAAGAATACAATGCTAATTATGATTCCACACTCTCTTATGTGCGTCATACAGCAAGTGTTTTGCGGGATATTCAATATATGACAGAAAAACATTTGCTGAATTCTAATGAAAAAATTGCCATTCTCGATTTTCCGCATAATAACCCGGCGTTTTCTTATCATCCTTTGAATCAAAGTGCTGATTGCCATACCTTTCGCAAAAATACCCATAGTTATTTAAATTCGTTGAATAACCTGATCTTTTATTGGAAAGATAATCTTGCTGCTCCTCAGGGTTTGAATCAGGTTTTCCTGGTGGGAACGAAAAGTATGTGTATGGTGAATTTTTCTATTCGTAATACCACAACTGAACCTGATACGCTGAAAAAAATAGTCTATGAAAACTCACGCAGACTGATTAGCCTGAAAGATCAGGGTAAAGAACGAAATGTTTATTGGGTGACGCCTGGAGCAAGATCTGATAGCGGCCATCTCTATGTGTTGGCGCCGGTATATGTCAATGGTCAGATGGTGGCAATGATAGGTATTGAACAGTTCATTAGATTAGATACTTTTATTCAAAGACAAGACCGGCCGATTTCAATAACCTTATTAAATCGCAGTAATCAACCTGTTTTGCACTATCCGGCAAATGATGAGTACCAACTTCATTATGCCGATTATCAGCTGGAAGCACCTTATTTTGGCTATGATGATAATTTTACTGATTTATTGTTAAAACGCCGGCTAATGCCATCTTCATTCAGTATCATTTACGCGCTTCCACTGAAAAACATTTTCGAGGGTTTTAAACTACAGATTATTAGCAGTATTGTGCTTAATGTACTGTCTGCTTTTGTCATTATGACTTTGGTGTATCTGTTTGAGCGCAAGATGTTTGTTCCGGCTGAAGAAAATGCCATTCGTCTGGAGGAGCATGAACAGTTTAATCATAAAATTGTTGCTTCAGCCCCGGTTGGGATCAGTATATTGCGGGTAAGTGATGGCAGTAATATTCTGAGTAATGAGTTGGCGCATAATTATTTGAGAATGCTGACTCATGAAGACCGGGAACGTATTATTCATATTATTTGTGACAGAACCAGCAGTTATGTTGATGTGGTAACCAGTAATCATCATCATTTGCAAATCAGTTTTGTCCATTCCCGCTACAGAAATGAAGAGGTGGCAATTTGTGTATTGGTTGATATCAGTGTCCGTGTACGGATGGAAAAATCATTACAGGAAATGGCATTAGCATCGGAACAGGCTAACTATTCTAAATCGATGTTTTTGGCCACGGTCAGCCACGAATTGAGAACGCCTCTTTACGGTATTATTGGCAATCTGGAGTTGTTACAGGCTCATTCATTACCTGCTGAGTCTGTCCGTTTGTTATCAACAATGAGTAACTCTTCAGCTCTGTTGCTTAAAATTATCAGTGATATTCTTGATTTCTCAAAGATTGAATCTAAACAGCTCAAAATTGAATCCAGAGAATTTTCCTGTCAGGAAGTTATCTCTCATGTTATTTCTAACTATCTGCCGTTAGTGGTGAAAAAGCCGTTGACCTTATATTGTTATATCGAACCGGATGTACCGGATTATATCCGCAATGATCCCGTTCGATTGCAACAGGTCATCTCTAATTTGTTAAATAATGCGATTAAATTCACTGATACCGGGTGTGTGATTATTCATGTGACAGTAGATAGCGATTACTTGTACGTCAGAATAAAGGACACGGGAGTCGGCATTTCTGATAAAGCGCTGATTCAGTTGTTTGATCCGTTTTTTCAAATCATGCCAAATACGGAAAGCTCATCTCAGGGAACCGGTCTTGGCCTGGCGATTTGTGAAAAATTGATCAGCTTGATGGATGGTGATATTGAAGTGATTTCACAGCCACAGATAGGCAGTATGTTCTCTATCCGTTTACCTTTATACAACGCGAAATACAGGCCGAAAATTCAGTTAATGAATCAGTGTCAGCAAAAGCAAAAAGTTATCCTGGCTATACGTAATCTTTATCTTGAGGATTTTTTACAGCGTTTTCTGATTCATTATAATTTACATATTGTTTTATATAGTGGGGAAAATACCGATGGCAGTGAAATTATTATCAGCGATTTCCCTGATGCCGTGACTTCCCCTGCATATGCTTGTGTTGAGTTATCGACGGACTATATTGGCTCGCCGGAACAAATCAGAAAAGGCTATTGGCTGCATAATACTTACCATTTGCATGATCTACCCATTCTGATTGAGAGACTGATTTCACCCGGTAGCAACGAGGAGGTGTTGAATATCGTATCGCCTGTTTTACCGGCAAACACCCAGTTTAATACGGTTATGGTTTTGGTGGTGGATGATCATCCTATCAACCGCCATTTATTAGCTGACCAGTTGAAATCTATTGGTTTTCAGACAGCAATGGCGAATGATGGATTAGATGCGCTGGAATATTTGCAGAAAGGGCATGTTGATATTATTTTGACGGATGTCAATATGCCTAATATGGATGGCTATGCGTTGACAACGCATTTACGGAATAGAGAATACGAGTTGCCGATTATTGGTATTACGGCAAATGCACTTGCAGAAGAAAAGCAACGTTGTATTGATGCAGGAATGAATGACTGTTTGTCTAAACCTGTTTCCCTGATTACGCTTAGACAAATACTGGGAGAGATCAGGAATATTGGCGCCTGAAATAATGCCCGGTATAAGTAACCGCCGGGCATCAAAATGACTTTCATATTAAAATAACGGACGGTACTTACTGAGCATGATCATCCGTATCGACGGTGACAGAAGCAAGATAATTGAGTAGCGCAATATCGTTATTGACCCCCAGCTTTACCATTGCTGATTTTTTCTGGCTGCTGATTGTTTTGACACTGCGATTGAGTTTTTTGGCAATGTCTTTTACCAGGAAGCCTTGGGCAAACAGGCGTATGACCTCGCTCTCTTTTTGTGATAATGGTTTGTCGCCGTAGGGGGTTTTCGTCACTTTTTTCAACAGTTCGGAAACGCTCTCCGGCATAAATTTTTCCCCTTGTTTCAGGGCGGTCAATACATCAGGTAAATCTGTTGGTGCTCCTTGTTTTAAGACTATTCCTTCAATATCAAGTTCAAGTACAGCACTTAAAATTGCTGGATTATTGTTCATAGTCAGAACAATGATTGATAGCCTGGGATAATGGCGTTTGATGTATTTAATCAAATTGATGCCATCACCATAGGTGTCGCCAGGCATGGATAAATCAGTGATCAGTACGTTTGCTTTAATACAGGACAGATTGTTGATCAATGTAGTCGAGTCTTCAGACTCGGCTACAACGTTGATCCAGTCAAGCCGTTCAAGTGATTTGCGGATGCCAAACAGAACAATTGGATGGTCATCAGCAATAATGACATTAAGGTTATTCATCTTATTTAGTTACCCTGCTGCAATAGCTGTTTGACGATGGCGTCGATGTGGCTAATGCTATTTTTAATCTCTATTTTGTTACTGTCTGTTATGCGTTGTTCCAGTGTTTCGCAAGAAAGTTTGAGGAATTCCAGGTCTAACATAGCAAAGACGCCTTTCAGGCGGTGTGCTGTTTGCGAAAGTGATACCAAATCATATTGCTCTATATCAGTATACAGTTTATTAATATCTATCGGTACTGTCTCGATAAATAATTGTCGGTAATCGCTATTAGCCAACTGTTTTTGATAACTATTTATAACATTGTCAAAATCATAATCAGGGTTTTTATCGTTAAATACTGGCATTTCTGAATCGACATCCAATTCGTTAAAACTGAAGCTTCTCTCAATTAATAACGAAATGGCATTGATAACAGCTTCGCTGAGATTGTAATTACACCGAATATAGTCAAGTTTTATCTGCTCAAAGCCAACCAGATTATCAACCAATAATATAGTTGATTTTGCCGAGCTATACGGTTTATCGGTCAATATGATATCGTATTCTCTACTCATATTTTCTTTCTTTTTATCAAAGTAAGCCGCGCCATAATGATTCAGGTGATTCTGTGTAATCTGACAGATTTCAGTATTGCTGATATCCAGCAAAGCGGTAATGTCTTCCAGTAGCTGTGGGCATTGGTCTTGGCCGATCACCAAGGGTAGACTGATAGTGTAATGTGTACCAAGGTTGGGTTTGCTGTTTATAGTAAAATGGCCATTTAATTTTCTACATAATTGGTTACATAGATAAAAAGTCATTCCTGAGTTAGATTGATATTTATCACCGGTTGTTTTGATTAAAAATGGGTAATTCAAATTGGTCAATTCTTTTGAATTAAGTCCGGAACCTGTATCTATTAATTCGATCCGGATGTGATCTTTGTATTCCTGAGAATAGTTAACTATCAGTGATATTTTTCCATAAGAGGTGATCGTGATTGAATAATTAACCAACATCAGGACGATTTTACGGATGATTAAGCCATCGCCAATAAATAGTGATTCAGGATTAATATTACAATGATAATAATAATTCAATCCCTTATTATTCATCTTTGGAAATACTTCTTTAAGAATATCTTCTAATGTGGATGACAATGAAAACGACTCATTTTTTGCTTGCCAGTCACCTGATTCTAATTCATTGAGTAATGAGATATTCTCGACCCAATCGGATATATATGTGGATTTAACTAATAAATTGTCAACGATACGATCACTATTTTCATCTATGAGCATTTGCTTCAGCTGGCAAGCGATATTATTTAATTCCTTTATTGGTTGTTTTAACTCAGAACGAATGTTAGTTAGCATAAAACGTCGGGCTTGTACGCTCTTATCGTGTTCCAGATGAGCAAGTTGTAAACGTCTGTTAATTAATGCTTCCTGGTCTTTATCTTGCAGTAAAAACAGATAAGTTTCAGGTAACCGGTGGATGCTGTACACCTTAATTTCATAGACTGCATCGTCAATGGATGTCTGAATGACACCATGATGCTGTTTTGCCATCATTTTAATTTTGTTTAAATCGATATCAGGCAACAGATGATCGGCAATGTTATTGCTCATAATTGTCTGATTTATTGAGAAATCATAAATCAGTAAGCCAATTGGGATGTTGGAGATAATCTCGTGGCTTAACGCATCCTTGATTTGCAGCTCGTGATTCATAAGTGCATTTGGGGCAATATATTTTCTGCGAATGTAAATAAGGCCCCCCAAGGACAGGATAATAAAGATTGAATCAGCCAGTAATAGCCAGATGTTTCTGTATAATAAATCGATCAGTAAATCTTTGAGTGATATCCGATACAGTAGTTTGTATTGTGTACCCTTGAGCGGTTGAGAAAATTCGAGCCAGAAGCCATTCTGTGAGATATTCACTTTATTAGTTTCCTGGAGATTTTGTGTGTCGTCAGATAATAAGCTGAAGCTCTTTGCCGCCATATCCATAGGAAGAAGATGACAAATAGGCAGATCAAAAGCGATAACGGTTGCCAGTTGCCCGGGTGAATTGAACGTTGCCCGGTAAGTATAGAAATAGATATTCTCGCCGCTGAGTTTACGGATTGATGAAATATTTTCTCGTTCATCTAACGCGGTGGATTGCATCAGCATTTCTGAACGTTTCGATTCGGCAGTCAGTGTGAGATAACTTTCTTTGAATTTTAATTCTGGTTTAAGAATAGAATAAGTTGTTATCAGAAACAGACTGTTATCTTTACCATTCAGATAGTACATAGAGTTGTATTCATTGCGGGCACCCCATAGAATCTCCATATAATTGGAAAGGCGTTGCGTCAACTCAGCACTTGCAACGCTATGGTGACCAAAGATAATTGTATCGACAGTTTGATAACGACTCTCAAGCCAGTAAACATCAGGCCGTAGCTTCATTGTTGAAACGGGGCCCTGCGGTTTAAAAGATGAGATATTGGCTTGTTCAAAGATAGCATTAGCGTGGTAACGATAATCTTCTATCTGTAATACTATTTTGGTTGAAACGCTATTCAGCGCATACTTTTTTCCCATCAGCCAGGCGTTGAAGTAGTTATAGCTGTATAAAAACAGCGAAACAAAAAGCAGAACAATGAACAGGCCATAGTAACGGTTTATGGTTGATGAATTAATAGAAGATTGTTTGTTATACATTCGTTGAGTAAAAGCCTTAATAATTGCTTGGCTGTGCTAGCGAGCTCGTTAAGTTGGTGAATCTGATGATCCGATGTATTTATGTTAATTCTAGCAGGATCGGGGCAGGGAATGATATTGTCGATTGAGGATTGAGCAAACAGTAAAAAAATAACAGAATTTTTGCGATAAAGACTAGACATATTATCATGCTATAGAGCATAATCCTGCGCCATGGAAGGATGGCCGAGCGGTCGAAGGCAGCGGTCTTGAAAACCGCCGATGGGAAACCATCCTAGAGTTCGAATCTCTATCCTTCCGCCAAATACTAACCCCATGCATATTGTGCATGGGGTTTTTTCATTGTGGTGTCCACGATTTATTGATAAGAATGACATGCAACAACAACGTCTGCTGGGACAGACTCTTATTCAATAAAACCGTGGAAATAGACCGTGAAAAGAGTAAAAAACTAAGCTTTTTGAATCAGCATAGCGACCGCAGCCCCTAACATAATAACCGATGCTCCCCTATACATAAGCTGTTGCGCACGCTGGCTTGATAACAGATGCCGAATACTGAGGGCGCCAAAAATAAATACCGCTCCTACGGCGAGTAAGACAAAAATAGTCAATGGTACCAACATGAAACCCCAGATTTGTAACGAGATAGATTCCATGTTAATGACCAAAGGCAACAGTGCAAGATAGAAGGCAATAGTTTTAGGGTTGCCTAACGTTATGGTTAGACCAGATAACCATGCCGCAGCCAGTTCTTTTTTATTTGTTGATTGGCCTTCACCAATGGGTTGATGATCTGCAAACCAGAATTGCCATGCTAAATAACTCAAATATAATGCAGCGCCCCATTTCACAACAGCAAATAGGGTGTCAAAGTGGCTGGCAATAATGGACAAACCAAATACAGCAAAAGACAAATAAGTCAGATCACCAATAACCAGGCCAAACAACATACTAAATGCCGTTAACGCGCCACCATTCACGCTTCTGGCAACCACGGCAGCCATACCAGGGCCTGGTATCGCGGCCGCAACAGTAAGTGCTGCTGTATAAGTGAGTATTTGTGAC
The DNA here is from genome assembly GCF_025384845.1 of Photorhabdus temperata. Lineage (NCBI taxonomy): Bacteria > Pseudomonadati > Pseudomonadota > Gammaproteobacteria > Enterobacterales > Morganellaceae > Photorhabdus > Photorhabdus temperata. The sequence goes on from NZ_JAJAFX010000051.1 coordinate 16,776, forward strand.
ACTTCTAGCATATATTTCCTCTCAAAAATAACACATCAAAATAATTAAACACAGATAATGTCACTTGCGTATGCAAGTGACAGTTTTATCTGAAATAGTTAAGGCATTTTTGTTAGTTGTCGAATGACTTCCCGGGAAAATACCATATCCTGGACTGCCAAACCGACGGATTGGAATATAGTTACACCTTGCCCGGACAAACTGGCATGAGATTGAGAAACGGTACCAATTTCTATCCCAATCACTGATTCGCTGAGAATGCCTTTCTCCCGAGCTTTAATGACAGATTGCGAGGCAGCTAATACCGATTCGTTGGAGTCAGTAAACAGGGTGGTATTGCTATACACATCTTCGTTCAGTTCCTGGAATCCCAGTGCCGAAGCGCCAATGGCGTTGACATGGCATTTAGCCGGTAACTCTTTTCTACTGATTATAGGGTCTCGTGATGCTGTGGTTGTGCAAATAATGTCACTATTGAGCACCGCCTCAGCAGGTGAGGCTTTGATCGAAATAGCAAGGTTGAGAGTTTTATCACACCATGTGGCAAACTCATGGCATCTTTCTTCACTGCGACCCCATAGAGTGACTTCCTTAATCGGACGAACGTATAGCATGGCTTGCAAATGTGCTCTTGCCTGTAGGCCAGTGCCAAGTATCGCCAATCGGCTGGCATCTTTTGCCGCGAGAAGATGGGTTGCATAAGCAGAAGCGGCTGCGGTACGAATTTCGGTGATAGCTCCGGCATCTACTACAGCCATACCTGAAACACCTGGTTCGTCGTAAATCAGCACACTACCAACGTGTGAAGGCTTATTACCATGACTTTGAAACCTCACTACTACTGACTTTAACCCAAATCCTTTATATGGCCCTTCCTTTATATAAATTGGCATGGTGCCCATTAAGCTGCCGTCTTCGCCTTTCACGATATTGCGTAAAGGTTGCTCTACTTTCCTTTCCGATTGCAATTTAAAGGCTATTTCACTTAGCTTAAGGCTAAGTTCCATCGTCAAATAACGTACAACGGCTTCTTTATCGACATAAAGCATATTGATGCCTTTCAATATCAGTGATCAGTTAAAGGTCGCCCAGCTTGAAATTATCATCAATTTCAGTTCCGGCAATGCTATTGAGAATGGTAGACATATTCTTTTGAGAAACACCTAACACAACATCCAACATATTCTCTTTACTGAAACCACGGCTTAAGAATAAATCAATGGCACTTTTTTTCAATTGACCTCGGCAGTAAATAACTTCTACAGTGAATTCACGCAGTGCTAATAATCGTGGGGAGAGATCATCGGTTTTTTCAATTAATGCTTTAACCGTTTTTTTATCCACGCCATTATGAACGGCAATAAAAGCATGTGCCTGAACGGTATAGTCACAACCATTTTCTATTCCAGTTGTAATCCACACTACCGCCTTTTCTTCTTCATTCAGTGAGCTATCAATAAATAAGTCATGTGCGCGTTGATAAGCGGCTAATAGTGAAGGAGATTCCGACATATAACCACTTTGGTTAGGTACCCAGCCAAAATCATCAATGGAACTCTGGAGTAATTTCTTGCTCTTTTCAGGTGTGGTAGTCATTGAGTGTAAAGTAAGTAAAGACATAATAACCTCCGTATATCGAAATTTTAAATATACCCTTCATCTTTCAAGTTGCTGCTTTGTTGGCTGCGTTCACTTGCCGCCGTGCTACAACTTGAAATCTATTGGGTATAGATCTATATAGTTGCATATTTCAAGCGATATTGGCTCTTATGCAGATGTAAATACTGACCAAAGCATTTTAATTGGTCGAATATGAGAAATAAATTTTAGTTTGTGTAATTTTGCTGCTACTTCCGTCGTTAGTGCGGCATCTACCTCTGAATTGGCAACCGCTTTCGCGGCTGAACTGGTTGAGTCTTTAAAAATGATATCTGCTATTTTTAGGTTATCAGGCAACAATTCTGGGATTAACGCCTTTGGTGCCGGATGGGTTGCAATGACGATGTTATCTTTAGTTAATTCGTCACGAATAGCTATCCCATAATTCGGTGTATAATTTAAAAATGCGGCTGACAAATTAAATCTATTGTCCATATAAAACTCACTAATGTTGTAATAAGCATTGGCTACCACCAATGCTTGGCAGTTCTTTAAAATAATCTGACTACTGGCTTCTTCGTAAGTATTACATAGAACAATCTGATAACTTTTGGCTATTTTATTCTCAATTGCAAACTCACCAAAACGGATAGCGGATTGCTCACTACTTGTACCTGACGGCCCTAAAGTCGCTATATTTAAAACATCAAATGTATCTTTGTCGAAACTAAAAAAAACACATTCCATGGTATCTCCTGGAATTACACTAATAAACCGGACTTAACCAATGTGAAAACTCACCGACTCTGCCTCTCACTATTTCTTGATAATCTTTAGCGATAATATTGGCTATGGAATCTTCTTTTTGAATATAGGATATATTGTCTATTTGCGAAACAATTGATATTTCAATGCCGGTACCTGTTAAGAAACAGGCATCTGCTTCATAGAGATCCTTTTGTTGAATTTCTGACTCAATACAGGGAATATTGTGGAATTTACAAATATCGAAAACAGATTGTCTGGTTATTCCATTAAGAATGCCAGAGTCAAGCGATGGTGTAATAACACAATTATCTTTAACAATAAAAACGTTTGAGGTACTTGCTTCTGCACACATGCCTTGTTCATTCAGCATAATCGCATCATCAAATCCATGTTCTTTGGCATCTTCGTAAGCAAGTGCAGAATTAACATAGGTGCCGGTAATTTTTGCAGAAGAGGGAATTGCTGCATTTGATACACGCCGCCATTTTGAAATAAGACACTTAGACGCTGTTTTTTTAGCATAAGCGCCCATAGGTAACATGTTAATGCAGAGGGTTGAGTCTACACCACTTAACTTAACGCCAAATTTTTCACCAGGCATTAATGATTTTTTAAGCGCCAATGGTCTTATATAGATGTCTTGTTTAAATCCGTTTTTAATAATGATGTTTTTGGTAATATCGGTCAATTCATGACTGGTATAAGGTAATTCAATTTTCAGTGTTTTTGCCGATTGAATTAACCGCTCATAGTGCTCATGTACTCTAAATAAATTTAGTTGGTTATTATCCTGATCCCAATAAGCCCGTATCCCTTCGAATATACCGGTGCCATAATTTAAAGCTTGGGTACTTGCGAGAAAGGTTGCACTGCTAAAGTTGATATATTCTCCGTCCAGAAATACGATCCAATCTTTATGAACCGGACTGACGATATTGGTTGTCATTTAGCTGCCCTCTTTTTCATGATTTCTAAAGCTGAATTTCGCTCAATATTGTTGCTATCATCTCTCAGGTCATGGATCCGTGCGGCTTTCCAGCTGACCATTGCTGCTGTGCCAATCAGCCCGCCGACATCGCCTACATGCACATTGACTTTCATATTGAACTTGGATTCCATTTTTTCCTTTATTTTACTAATGAGTGAAGCATCATTTAATTCATCACTTGGCTCCAAAGTTATTTTCAGTTCATCTGTACCAGATATATTGTTGATTTCGATAAAGTATTCAAAACAATATTCAAGCTCTTCAAATACTGCGTTTTCAATATCAAAAGCGTACACATTGGCATTGTTCAACACTAATACATCTTTTACTCTGCCGATAGGCTCTATTTCCCAGCGATCTAAGCTGATTGCTTTGCATCGAACCATATCCCCGGTTCTGTATCGAATCAGTGGCTTATTCCCTTTATATAAGTGTGTAATCACTAATTCGCCGGCAACGTGGTTATCACCAACATTTAATTTTTGATGAGTAAAAGGACAAATCAGCTCATAGTAATTATTGAATGGAATAGTAATAAGCTTATTAGTATCGTTGCAAGCCGCTAAAATTGAGGTTTCTTGCGATGCGTACATGCAGTTGTAAATTTTAGCTCCCCAGTTGCGGGATAAGTTTCTTAATCTGTTTGGCGTAATAAGTTCGCCAAGCACTAAGATAATTTCGATACCTAATTTCTGTGGATTACATCCATTGTCCCGGCAATATTTTAGCAACTCAGCAGCGACCGCAGGGGTACAAACTAAAGCGGTTATTTTGAGATCTTGTATCAGCCTTAGCACTCTGTGCATACCGACAACAGGCGAACGAGGCCACATTTTGATGACGGTATGCCCTAAACTGCGAAATACATCTTCAAATGTATCGCCGGTGGAGTGCAATTCTGTTGGCCCCATAACGCCAATAATATGTTGTTTACCTTCCTGATTAAAAATAGACTCATATTGCAGTGTCAGAAAACTATTATTCACTAAAGAATCTATTTCATTACGGGGACAAGGTGTTGAAGGCCCGGTTGTACCTGTTGTTTCATAATATATCCAGGCGTTACTCAGGCTGTCAGAAGATATTGTGTTTCCTGCTTTACTTAAATCTGACTTTGTTGTAAAGGGAAGTTTTTCAATGAGTGAAGATAAGTTGTTATCATCAGTCGAATTTATTGCATTCAGACGCTCATTATAGAAAGATGATCCATCTTTTGCATAATTGATGATTTCTTTCAATTTTTCATATTGTATTTTTTCCAGTGCAGATACATCTATCTCTCCAGACATATATTGTTTTAATTCAGCCAGGTATTTCAGCCCTAATTCATGAAGATCGCTTCTAAAAATAGAATACATAATGTGTTACCTGTAAAGTGGTAAGTTGCCAGTGAGTTTATTGATATCTTTCTTTGGTCCAACTATGCCAATTCCAGATAACTTCAATTCATCCGAATGTTCAGCAGATAATTTCCCTTCATATTCCTCATATGTTCTGCATGATTGAGCCAAACAAGAAAAAGGGCTCAACTTAAAATTATCGTCAGATTTTAATTTATGATGAATAGCATCCAGGACATCATGGCTTGCTTTCAAAATAGGCAGAGGTGTTTTAACAACACCGGGATAACAAATACTGTCTTTACTAAAAACATCGTGCCCGACGATTCCGTTAATAGTTTTACCGATTGAAACACTGATGACACTTAATGCATTCATTGCCAAACCAAGTGGTAGGCTATCGGCAATAACGACTACGCTTTTATGCAAACTTTCGTCAAACTCCATACTACTTCCCTATTAACTGAGCAAAATTGATTAACTTATTTCTATCGATAATAATATCCGAAACGGTCCATGTACTGATTTCTTTCCATAGCACTACGCCTTTTACATGATCCGGATGATTTATATATATATTCAGGTCTTCGTAATTTTCAAAGTAGCCAATTAAACTAAAATCAACCGATTGTTTTCTATCTACGGTACTGCGACCACAAAACCATCCTTTTATTTCACTTATCTCATTTATATGATTTAGAGTCACTTTCTCTGCTAATATAGCCTTTTCACTATCCCAGTTTATTCCATTCTGGAAGGTAAAAAAAACTTGATGTGCAATTAAGCTATTTTTGCCCGGCATAATTTACCTCATAATTAGTAATTTTGAGTTATAATAACGCATAGAAATAATCTGATTTATACCTAATCCTAGCGCATACCTGATTTAGTTTTTTTGATTTGCATCTAATTTAAATATCATATTGCATTTATAGCAGTCAACTATTTCCAGATGGTAATAAATTAAAGCTAAGTAGAAAGATTGCTGTTTGGTTAGGGATAGAAAATCTGCTATAGCTCGCCTTTGGCGTGTTAGAAAGAAGCCTAATTGGGTACTGGCATAGTTTCCTATCCACTTTTTGAAAACTTGTTTTGTTGCCTTTTTTGAATATTTGCTTTTTAACATGCTAACAAACCTTCATATAATTTGGCGATTTTGAATGTCCTGTCTTCCATTGCTGTCAGACAATAAGGCTGCTTTATGACCAGTGGCTATCTTCTGATAGGTGACAAATTGTAATAAAGCATTTCTTTGTTATTTCTGATTTGTCAGAAGTGATGCGTTTTTTGATGCCGAGAATACGCGGCAGTAGCTTTGCCAAAGTGCCTTGAGATAGTTGTATGTCGTTGAATAGTCCACTAATGATAGGGTTTTGGCGGTGTTTTTACATAATTTATTATTTATGCTTGATTGTTTGCATCAGATTGTCATATACTGCGCTCGTTTTCAGGGGCTGCCCCTGAAATACGCCGGCTTAGCTCAGTTGGTAGAGCAACTGACTTGTAATCAGTAGGTCACCAGTTCGACTCCGGTAGCCGGCACCAAATCAAATGAGAAGCCGCCATATTTTTAGAAGATGGCGGCTTTTTTCATGCCTGTCGCACAGAAATACTGTTTATATATCCAGGCTATATATCCAAAAAACCCCGCTGTTTTTCGTTAAAATTTCTTGTTAAAACGAGTATTAAATTAAAGGTATAGATACCTGCATAAAATTAACAGTTCATCAGATTGAAACAGATAAACCCGAAATAAAATAAATACAAACTTTCAGGTGATACGGGTTTATTTATGCTTGTCAAAGTTAACAGAGAAAAATATTAGTGTTTGTGATGTCAGTCTTTCAGGCGTAAGAAAATGTTTGCTATGGCGTGTATTTATCTATTAGTCTGATGAGCGTCGGGAAAAAAAGAGATGAGGCATGGCAGAGATAGCGGAAGGTATTGATATTGTAAAAACGTATTAGATAAAAGTAGCTTTAGACTAGAAAAATATTTTCTGCGAACTGTCTTATTGAATAGTGTGAGTTAAAAAACTCGTTGGTTAAAGACAGATATATTTGATAGTGTTAAAACTTTTCGCATAGATATTTACCCGATAATTGGTAATTTGCTGTTGTCAACATTAGTCTTATTTATGCCTTAAATACTTTGTTTAATCTGGTTAAGATATTTGAAGCACTGTTGGTTAAATCCCGTATTTACGCTGGTTTGTCGTTTATTGCCATACCAACAGTATGATTTCTGTATCGTTGATTTCGGTGTAGAAACTTGTATTTTACGACCGATTTTAAAGCCGATCCAGAATGTTTTTTACACTTTAATATCTGTGAGATAAAAAATTTGTGCTATTTTTTATTTAATGTATTTTTTTATCTTATAATAAAAGGAGCTGGTATGTTGTTTGAAGATTTTCGAAAAGTAGTAAAGAATATTCTTGTTGTTTTAGGTTCTGAGTGTTTTCAGAGAAGGTATATTAGAGGATTAAGAGAAGCTTATAAAGTTAAATAAGAAATATTTAGATGAGGAAGAAAACACCTTGTAGCCATTTGGATTAACAACGATGCTCTGAGCTTACCTCTAAAGTTAAGCCTGATCTGAATAGAGGGTGTTTAGTATTTTCATTTAATAGATTCAGTAAGAAGATGTATTTAAACGATGTGGTTAAGCAGCAAAGAAATACAGAAATAGAGAACGAGGAGTTTGTTATAATACCGAATGCATGGATGCATGAGACCATTCCGAAAATAATTTTTACTACTATTTGTTACTAAAAGTTAAAAGGTCAAAATGTATGCGCAATATTCAACAAGTTTTAGAGCGTTGGGGCGGTTGGGTTGATGATGACACAGGTGTCAATTGGCCACCAATCGCTGCTGGATTTAAAGGTCTGATTACGTCAACTCGTCCATTGCGTCCTTCCTGCTGTGATAACGACGGCTTGATCATTGATGCTTGTATAGCAAAGCTGCAAACGGTAGATAAGTCTGAAGAAATTGAAGTTTTATTTATGTACTACGCTTTAGGGCTTTCCAAACGGTCTATAGCGCGTTTACTTGAAGTATCGGATATTGAAGTGCGTTCCCGGTTACAAAAGGGAGAAAGTTTTGTACAGGGATGTCTGGCTATGCTCGATATTAAGTTAGAAATGGATGATGAAATACGAGAGCACAAAAAGCTTACGCGTACGCAAAAAGCTATGGTAGTGTACTAATCAGTTAAAGTTGCGAATAAGCGCTAAAGCTAATAAGCCCCGATATTCTTATCGGGGCTTATTTCATTCGGCTCTTGCAGCATCTGCTATTACGTACCGATAGAAGTGAAAATCTAAATAATAATTGTAAAGGCCGCACTTTGTTGCGGCCTTTTTCGTATTTGCCACCGCGAATCGCTTACGCCTATTTCCTTATTTTTGCGGTCGGTATCCCTGTTAAATCAATCATAACCCGCTACTGGGAACGGAGCTTGCGTTGCGCTTGGTTTACCCAGGCACATGGTAGGTTATTGCTGTTTGATGGAGGTGTTTTTGATGAGCAACGGTAGTGATAAAGCTGGTTGGTTAACGTCTGTCACTCTTGGGCCTGAGTACGATGAAGAATTGGAGCACACACTGAGTTGTTGGGTGAGTGGTGTCTCTGGTTTACCTGACGATAAAGTGCGTTCCCGATGGACATCCGTACAATCGCCACCGTTACCGGTGGATGATGACGGGTGTGACTTTGGCATTATGGCTTTTATTTCGGATGTTACGCCTGCTTTTGAGAACCAGACCGAAGAAAGTACTGAATTATGGCGTCATGAAGAAATCGAATGCCTGGTTTCATTTTATGGCCCGAACTGCCAACGATACGGCACCTGTTTTCGTGATGGACTGGCGGTCAGTCAGAACAATGACGAATTGGGACGTTTCGGCCTCTCAGTAGATAAATCCAGCCAGCTGACTGCTTTACCTGAACTTATCAATAACCAGTGGGTGCGTCGTTATGACATGACGATCACCTTGCGGCGAAAAGTGGTGCGTGAATACGGTGTTAAATCACTGGTGGAAGCGCCTGTCAAATTCTTTGGAGATTAAATTATGCAGGGTTTACCTGTTTCAAACATTATCAATGTCACGTTGAATATGGCTCCTCATGCGGCCCAGTCCCGGAACTTTGGTGCGTTACTGATAGTCGGCGCAAGCAACGTGATCAACACTCAAGAACGTTTACGTCTGTATTCCGATATTGATGGTGTCGGTACTGATTTTGGCCTGACTTCACCAGAATATCAGGCCGCAGCGCTTTATTACTCCCAGTCGCCACGCCCGGTTGATTTGTATATCGGTCGATGGGCTAAAGACAACGTTATTTCCTCTTTGCAGAGTGCAATACTGAACAAGCAACAGCAAATGATCAGTAAGTTTACTGCTGTGACGGATGGCTCTTTTAAATTAATGATTAATGGTAAAGAGGTGATATGCAGCGGCATTGATTTGAGTAAAGAGACGAATCTTAATGGCGTTGCCCAACGGGTAGAGGATAAGTTGAAAGATTGTTCGGTCACTTATGACATGGCATCTTCACGTTTCACCATCGTACCGCATTCTTCGGGCACTATGGATTATATCTTACCGGCGACGACCGGAACTTATATTGGCGAACTGTTAAAACTGGATGAAGTCTCTGGCGCTATGGTGACCGAACCGACTAAAGCAGAAACGATTGCTGAGGCGGTGGCAACATTAGGAGCGCTGTCCAGTGGTTGGTACGGGCTGGTTATTGCTGATGACACGCTGACAGATAAAGATATTTTGTCTGTTGCCGACTACATCGAATCCGCGTCTGTTTCTCGTATCTATGGGCATACAGTACAGAAAACAGACGCATTGGAGGCTGATGTTGCTACCGATATCGGATCACAACTGAAAGGCGGAAACTATCAGCGTACGCTCTGGCAATATTCATCCGGTAAACCGTATACCGCCGCATCTCTGATGGGACGGATGTTTACCGTCAATTTCAATGGCAATAACACCACCATTACCCTGAAATTCAAACAGGAACCGGCTGTGACGGCGGAAAGCCTGACAGCAACTCAAGCTAACGCCTTGAAGAAGAAAAACGGCAACGTTTTTGTTAAATACAACAACGACACGGCCATTATTCAGGAAGGCGTCATGGCAAACGGCGATTTTATTGACGAGCGCCACAGCCTGGATTGGTTACAGAATTACGTTCAAAACAATCTTTATAACTTGCTTTACACCAGTACCAGCAAGATCCCACAGACTGATGAAGGTGTCACGCGTCTGATTACCAATGTTGAACAGTCACTTGATCAAGCGGTGACCAATGGATTGATCGCTCATGGTGTATGGGGGGGCGATCCTTTTGGTGCATTGAATACCGGTGCGACATTAACAAAAGGTTATTACGTTTACGCGCCACCCATTGCGACACAAGCGCAGGCGGATAGGGAAGCCCGCAAAGCACCGGTTATCCAGTGTGCTATCAAATTAGCAGGGGCTGTTCACTACGCTGATGTCATTATTAATGTAAACAGATAAGGGTTGAAAATGGCTACATATTCTTTTCTTGATGTCTCCGCATCTATTACCGGAGTCGGCGGTTCTTTTGATCTTGGCAACGGCGCAGCTCTCTCTGATGAGGGTATCACCGTCACAATGTCAGACAGCAAAAACACCATGACCACAGGGGCAGACGGTGAAGTGATGCATTCATTACATGCGTCCAAATCTGGCACCATCACCGTTAATTTACTTAAAACCAGCCCGGTAAACGCCAAACTGAACGCGATGCTGAGTACACAATCACTTTCATCGGCGGCATGGGGCAATAACGTGATTGTGATTCGCAATAAACAGAGTAACGACACGGCGGTTGCCCGTTCTGTCGCATTTCAGAAGCAGCCGGATTTGCAGAATGCCAAAGCCGGCAATACCGTTGCCTGGGTATTTGATTGCGGAAAAATCGACATCATGTTAGGCACATTCTAACAAGCTGACTTCATAGACGCTGAAACAACGCTCAAGCCAGCATTGGACTTATATTTCGGTGGCTTGAGCGGTTTTGCGGATAAGTTTTAAGGGGTGATCATGGAATTTGAAATTGACGGTAAAAAGTATCGCGGCGGCAAGCTAAACGCTTTTCAGCAACAGGATCTGGCAGTGGCTTTGGCGCCGGCCATTCCGGCACTTGGACCGCTCATGAAAAAGCTTGTTACAGCCAGAAATGATGAAAATGAGACCGGTTTTGAAGAATTGCTCCCTTATCTGGTTGAATCAATCAATGCGCTGGGAAAATCCAACCGGCATGAAATTAATGATATTTGCTTATCAGTGGTTTCCCGTGAACAGAATGGTATCTGGAGCAAAATTTATGAGTCTAATGGTCAGGTATTGATGTTCGATGACATCAATGGCTTAGAGCTGCTGAAAATTGTGGGTTTTATTATCAGAGACTCACTGGGAAATTTTTTTCCCGCCCCATTAGAGAGCGCAGTGTAATCCCAGGACGAGCCAGCTTAAATTTTGAAACCTTACCGGAAGGGCGTGATTACCTGTTACGCCCGGTCATTGCGGGTATGTGCCGCTATGAATCTTTAAAAGACGGCGTTCTTGACCTGGCTGATATTGCACTGATGAATGATGCCCTTGACGTTAAATCGGAAAATGAGGCCATGATAGAGAGGTGGCGAAGTGAGCAATAACACTGAAACAATTGAAGATTTCCTGGTATCACTTAGGTTTGATGTTGATGAGGTGGGGCAGCGTAAATTCATGGCTGTTATCACCGAAGTCACGTCTAACGTTCTCAAAATGCGGGCGGAAATTGAAAACGCAACATTAGCTGTGGTTAATTTTATCACTCAAATCGCTAACGGCCTGGATAAGCTCGGCGGGCAATTGCAGAAAACAGGCGTAACACCTGAAAAAATTAAATCTATTGATAGTGGTGTCAGTCAGATTGGGGGAAATGTTGAGGGGATTTTGCCCAACATGGGCATTCAGGCCAGTGATGCAAATAGCAACCATTGTAATACGGCTTCTTTGGTCTCATTGATGAGTAAACAGTTATTAAAAACACCAATGGATTGTGCTGGTCAATCCACGGGCACACTCGATAGTGATGACATATTTAATGCCGTTGAGGAATTAGTTAAATGGTTAGACAAAGGGGAAATCTCAGCGAAAGGTTTATTGGCGACACTGAATGAATTGTGGAAATTCACAGGAAGAAAAATCACTCTGGGTATACTCTTTGATTTGAATAATCGGTTAAATGCATTACAGGAAGAAGCAAAAAGAAATCACGAAAACGTGGGTGAAACTCTAATGCGGCGGCAAAGAGAACATGAAGCAAATAAAAAACCACTTATAACATCTGAGCAACTTAATAGCTGGATGTCAACACATGGGATCTATATTGCTTCTGACTGGACACTGTTTTTCAGCAAAGATAAGTATGAAAAATACCAGGAACAACTTGATGTCAGGAAAACCATAATCGACAAAGGACACAACACAATAGTTACTGATGGTATTCCTGGTAAAGTATCAGACCAATTAAGTAAAACGAAAAAGAAACGAAAGAATAAGCCACTAAATAAAGATCATCTTAGGACTGATGTTGCTAAACAGTATGATGCTCATTCTGGTTTAATGGCTACAGCTAACCAGTCGATGAACGTTTTTAACAGTGAGCTTACAGGGGCAAAACTGAAGAAAATAATGTCTTCCAGAGGGGTACGGAATAATAATCCATTAAATATGAACTTTGCACATCAGACAGGGGCAGTACTTGAAGATAGCCCAAAACCCAGATTTGCTAAGTATCCAGATGCATACAGTGGATTAAAAGGTACAGCCCATCAGTTGAGACGTTATTTTCGTGGTCAAACTACCGGAAAAAAGCTACAGACCATTGCAAGTATTATCCCAACATGGGCACCATCAAAAGATGGTAATAAGACGGAAGATTATATTGCCAACGTGTCTAAAATGATGGGAGTTTCTAAGAATACGTTCCTCGATCTCACTGATCCTGATGTGATGCAAAGGCTAATTGATAGCATGATGGTAGTGGAAAGTGGTGGCAATCCTTATTCACCCGAACTTATCAGGGCAGCAATTACCGGAGTGCCACCGCCAGCGAATAAACCCTCAAAATTGGTTGGACATCTGCATAATGTCGCTCATTCTTTGAAAAATATTTCGATTGATCCCCGAATGATCAGTGGTGCGGTGACAAATATCAATAATATGATGAATCATCAGATACTGACTCCTCATTTACTGCTGCACGCGCCAATACCCACTGGCAATAATGTGAGGGGGATAGGGGAAGTAAATTATCATATTGAGGTTAACGGCGTTGAATCTCCCAGAGAGGCAGCAAGACTGACCGGGGAAACAGTAGAACGCACTCACAGTATGCTACTTAGAAATATGCAAACACAGGTGAGATAACAATGGATATATTATCAGTCATGTTTTCTCAGCAAACGAGAAAAATAGGTGTCATTGTACCGAGTGTTGTTATTTCAGAAAACCATACGGATACATCTAATATAACAGATCACCCGGTCCAGCAAGGGGCGACAATCAGTGATCATGCTTATGACTCACCATCAGAAGTGACAATGAGCTTAGGTTTTGCTGGTGGCGGTTCGTTGCTTGATGTTGTGGATACCACAAAAGTATTTGATATTTCTACCGGGTTGAGCTTGGGAACCAACCCGCGCGCGGTATATCAACAGCTGCTTGATCTAAAATCATCATATAAACCTTTTGATGTTGCGACAGGGAAACGTTTATACAACAACATGTTAATTCAAAATATAAGTGTTACGACGGATCAAACCAGCGAAAACGTTCTGTCAGTCACTTTAACTTTGCGTGAAGTGATGATTGTTGAAACATCGCCGAATAAAACCGCGCCGGCGGAAAATATGAAACATTCTGAAGATACTGCACCTGTGGTTAATGTCGGAACCAAAGTCACGGTGAAGCCGTCATTACCACAAAGAATTCTTGACTTTGTTATAGAACGAGGTAAAAAATGGTTGGGATTGTAGAAATTCCTTTATCACCGAAAAACCAGCAATTTGATGTTCAGCTAAATGGAATTAACTATAAAATGCGTTTAATGTGGCGTGATATTGCAGGTTGGATCCTGGATATTATGACACCGGACAGTGAGCCAATAATCAATGGCTTGCCGCTGGTTTTTGGGGTTAATCTGCTTGAACAATATTGTCATCTTGGTTTTAATGGTTCATTAGTCTTTTATGGCGATATAAATCAGCAGAAACCGTACAGGAATAATCTTGGCAAGGAGGATAGATTATACTTTGTAGTAAGTTAACTTGGTAAAAATGAAGGTAAAATATGGTGAAGCAAATTATCCTGTTACTGTTAGCGTTAATACTATCAAAACAAGCCATTGCCTCTGGTGCCTGTCCAGTCGATACCGATATTTTTTCTCTTAACAAAGGGCATGAGCTTTGTTTTAAAGGAACAGTGTTATTGGATGATATTGACGGCCCCCATAAAATTTTATCGACTATTATATCCAAAGATGGAAAGGTTGCTGGAAAACTGATTTCATATCCGGCAAAGAATGAAGATCCAGATGATGATTGTTGTGCTTATAGTTATGCTTTATATTTAAAGCAGATAAAAAGTGATAGTAAAATTGAATCAAAGATAGTGGTTTCAGGAAAAGGGAATACTGCGGTTGAGATAGGATATGATAAAAAACTGTGTCCAACGTTGGGTATCAGTTTTTCTCCCGATGCATCTAAAACATACATTGAGTGCATGATGGTAACAGGGGGAAATGAAATTAGATTTGTTGATAACAAAACAGGAAAAATATCTGATGTCATTGTACGTGGGAATGGGCTTGATATTGTAGGTTCAGGCAAATATGAAGGCTATATCGTTACGAGTGAACATGAATATTATGAAGATATGCGCGGCTCTTATGACCGTTATTACCTTGTATCCCCAGATGGAAAAAAATCGATACCTTTAAGTGAAGATTGGGGTAAGGTGAAAGAATTTCTGGAAAAGAATGAGTAATAATTGTCAACATTTACCCGTTTCGGCGGGTTTTTTGTTTAAAGAATTTCGTATTGACTCCATGGCAGTGATAATCAATACTAATTATGTACCCTTCGGGGACTTGTGAGACTTCTTGGAAACAGGAAGCCAGGTACAATAAATAGGTGATGACAAGCCTATTGTCCCTGGGAATGGGCACCAATAGCGGTGCCTTTGTCATTTATAAGACTGTACCTCGATGAAGTTTTATACCTATGGTCTTTGATTTCCCATGATTTGTTACACGTGCCGCTTAATTGCGGTTTTTTTGTTTCTGTTAATTAGGTGAATTATGTCAAAACAATGGATAAGAGAATGTCACCTTATCGTTGTAGACGAAAAGGGTGAAAAAATAGATTTATCAAACCTGAAAATTATATTTAATATCAACAGAGCTGAACACTCCTATCCGGCTACGGGTGTTTTCACAATATATAACCTCAATGACGAAACCAGTAATAAATTACGCCGAAATGAGTTTAAAACAATTAAATTTGTGGCGGGCTACAAGGAGAACTCAGGACAAATATTTTCAGGCCAAATCCAATACACACATGTGAAGAGAGAAAGTGCAACCGATACCTGTGTTGTTATTCAAGCTGCGGATGGGGATGAGCCACACAATTACGCGACAGTAAATACCACTATTGCTGCTGGGTATTCGCAAGCAGACTTAGATCATTTACTGATGCGTGATATTGCCAAATATGGCATTACCGCAGGTCTGCGCCCGGAATTCCGCAAATCAGCATCCCCTAGGGGAAAAGTGCTTTTTGGTATGCACCGTAATGAAGTTTCTAATCTGGCAAAGCAGTGTGATGCTAACTGGCGTTACGAAGATAACCAGTTGCATATTGTGCCCAGGAATAAATATCTGACAGAGGCGGTTGTACTTACATTAAAAACCGGTCTGATTGGTATGCCTGAACAGACCATCGGCGCTGGTATTAACGTTAAATGCCTAATTAATCCCAATATCGGCCCCGGCACATTAATCAGACTGGATAACCGCTCAATTAAGCCGGTTGAGCCTTCTGGCGATGAAACATCTAAATCTGACAATCATAAAGATGCAAAACAGCAACCGTCAGCATTGGATTCTGACGGTGATTACATCGTCTTCAGCGTAAATTATTCCGGCGACACCCGCGGAACCGACTGGTACATGGAGATGATGTGTGTTGCCAAAAGCGATCACACATTGCTGAAAAAATTAATGAGCGATAAAGATAAGGCAAACACCTGATGATAAATACTGATGAACGACTAAATAGACCCGAAGCGGTCTTTTTTTCTATGCAAGAGGTCATTAGCGCCGGATTGTATGTCTCTTTACCCTGCATTATTCAATCATTTAACGCTGACGCGGTCACCGTAACAGCACAACCCGCCATCAGATGGAAAATCAGGAAAAAAGACGGCGAACTGGAATCCGTATCCTTGCCGCTGCTAGTCGATGTACCCGTTATATTTCCAAGAGGCGGAGGTGTGACGTTAACGTTCCCGGTAAAAGCGGGTGATGAATGCCTGGTGGTATTTGCTGATCGCTGTATTGATTACTGGTGGCAATCCGGCGGCATACAAGAGCCGGTAGATCCCCGGCAACACAACCTGTCCGATGGATTTGCGATTATTGGCCCACAATCCCAGCAACAAAAAATAGCCGATATCAGCATCAGCGCCGCGCAGCTAAGAAGTGATGATGGCGCGGCTTATATCGAACTCGATCCCGGTAGCCATAATGTCACCGTGATCACACCGGCAAAACTCATTGCTACTGCACATGGCGGTACTGAAATCACCTCACCTGAAATCACCCTGAACGGCAACGTCACCATTAACGGCAACTTATCGCAGGGAATGGGGGCGGGTGGTGGAACAGCAACCCTGCAAGGCCCGGTCGCGGTGAACAACGATCTGACCGCGGGTGGCATAAGCCTGATGAACCATACGCACGGTGGTGTACAAACCGGTAGCGGTAGCACGAGGAAACCGCAATGAGATACAGAAGAGAAATTGACAACGACTATGTATTTGGTCGTGGAGACGCGAGTTTTCTTATCAACTCACCGGAAGCGGTCGCGCAGGCGGTAAAAACCCGCCTGATGCTGCGCAGTGGCGAATGGTTTCTTGATGACCGGGAGGGAACCGATTACGACAAAGTACTGGGTAAAGGCACATCGGGTTTTTATGACCTGATTATCAGACAGCGAATACTGCAAACGCAGGGCGTGTCAGAAATTATCCACTACCGTAGTGAAAGAAACCCCAACACAAGAAAAATCACCATTACCGCCACGATTGACACGATTTATGGACAGACAGGAGTAACTGCTGATGTATGAAAGTATTATCACCTCAATGCTACCTGCTATTGATAAAAACGGGATCAACGCGCCTGATTATCAAACCATCTTAAATGGCTGGAAGGCGATATTCAGGGATATCTACGGGAACGATATTTACGTTGAATCTGACAGTAAAGACGGGGTTTTTCTGTCGCTGATCGCGTACGTTGTTCACGGTTGTAACAACGCCACCATTGCTTCCTACAACTCATTTAGCCCGACAACTGCGGTGGGTGAAGGACTTTCCCGCAGTGTCAAAATCAATGGCATTACCAGAAAAAGCTCCAGTAACTCAACTGTGGATGTATTGGTAACTGGTCGGGCAGGAACCGTTATTCGCAACGCTTCCGTGCGGGATGACGCCGGAAACAGCTGGTCACTCCCTGATGAAGTGATTATCGACACACACGGACAGGCTATTGTGACGGCCATATGCCAACAGACCGGCGCGATTGGCGCACTGCCTCACACAGTTAATCAGATTGCTACGCCAACCCTGGGTTGGCAAACAGTGACAAACCCGGTTGCCGCCACCCTTGGCCGGGGAATTGAATCTGATGCAGAACTGCGAATACGCCAGGCGGCTTCAGTCGCGTTGCCATCACAAACCATTATGGATGGACTAATCGGCGCGATTGCCAATTTGCATGGCGTCTCACGTTATCGGGGATACGACAACGACACGGATCAAACCGATGAAAATGGCATACCTGCGCACAGTATAGCCATTGTGATTGATGGTGGAGACTCGAAAGAAATTGCTCAGACCATCTTAAAAAAGAAAACGCCGGGCATACCGACATTTGGCACCACGGCTGAAATTGTCACAGACATTGCTGGCAATGAAAAAACGATAAACTTCTATCGTCCTACGCTGGTGCCAATCTACGTTGAAATTCAGATTAGACCCTTTGTCGGATACACCTCGGATATTGGGAATAGCATTCGTACAGAAATATCTGACTATATCAACTCACTTTACATTGGTGATGGCATATATGTTACCCGCCTGTTTGTTCCGGCAAACTTGTGCAATAAAAACGGCAGTCAGACATATGAAGTCCTGTCTGTGATGGCAGGTAAAACAGCATCAACAACAAACTCGGCGAACATCAACATTGCTTTTAACGAAGCACCGACTTGTTCACCTGGAAATATAAAAATAGTGACGGTGCTCGAATGAATAAATATATGAAACTGATTCCGGCGTATCACATGGAGGGTAAAAAATACGTCAGAATGCTTGAAGCGGTTACTGATATATTAAACCAAAGTGCACTAACAAATGACTTACTGATTAGCAGTTTTGACCTTGATAAAGCGGTGGGTAAACAGCTTGATATTATCGGTGAATGGGTAGGGAGAAACCGAACAATCCAGGCTCCGATTGAATACTATTACTTCTCCTTTGATATACCTGAATTGGGATTTGATTACGGTACCTGGAAAGATCGGTTTGATAGTGACAAAAGTTATATCGACTTGGATGACAACAATTACCGAATCGTGATTAAAGCCAAAATAGGGGAAAACAACTGGGATGGAACGGGAGAATCACTTAATAACATCCTGAGTTTTATTCATTCAAACCATAACATATCCATATCCTTTGAGGATAATTTGGATATGTCATTCACTGTGACAGTAAAAGGTAAATCAATTAGTACTATCACCAAAGAAATTATCCGTCAGGGTTATCTCTCCATTAAACCAATGGGAATAACGGTTAATTACCATGTCGTTGAGGGTTAGAAATGGCTAAAAATGACTTTAAAGCGTTTGCCACTGGTGAAAACGCAAATACATTATCGCAAGAAGAATATGAAAGCTTAGGTTTTATTGAAGAGGGATTTAAATCAGGAATAGCAAGGAGTGAGCAGCTCAATAAAGTTTGGCGGCAATCCTCAATTATCGCTGCGGTGATTGGGAAATATATTGCAGAAAAAACGGGTGAGGATGTTATTGATGATGGAGATCTTGAGAAACTCGTCGCGCAATTGGACCTGGCGTTAAAACAAAAAATTACTGCGGAAATTCCGGATGCTTCGCTTACCCGGAAAGGAATTTCGCAACTTAACAACGCGACAAATTCTGACAGAGAAGATCAGGCAGCAACGCCGAAAGCGGTGAACGATGTTAGAAAAATGGCTGAAGGTAAATTAAGTAGCGTTGCTGATGCTACGTTAAGCCAGAAGGGGATTGTACAGTTAAGCAGTGCTACTGATAGTGCGAATGAAACCTTAGCTGCGACTCCTAGAGCAGTTAAGGGCGCGTATGATTTTGCAAATACGGCAAATGTAGCGGCTAAGAATGCTCATGATGAAGCGAATAGGGCTACAGATAATGCTAATAGTCGGTTGGCAAAAAATCAAAATGGTACAGATATCCCTAATAAGAG